>JAVCCP010000020.1 GCA_030765405.1 Candidatus Ancaeobacter aquaticus
GTAGATATAATCGTCTTTTGTAATCCAATTTTTTAAGCGAAATCCTTTCGCGAATATGACCCTTTGTTTAAAAACCTCTAATTAAGCTTAAAATCATACCTTATGCGTATTGTTGCGGAATCGTTGACTCGAATATCTTTATCTTTACACAAAAGCTGTTTTTTATTATAATAACGTCCATCATTCAGGAGGTCATATGAATATTAGAAAAGTAACGAGAGCCGACATCCCAAAAGTAATCAAATTGATCATCAATATTCTGGAAACAGAGTTTGGTAAAGAAGCAATGGCTTATCCCCAGCTTGATATCTATAACCTAGAGAACACCTATTGCGGACCAAGAGACGCTTTTTTTATTGCCGAAAAAAATGGCATCCTTATAGGAACAGCAGCGATCAAAGAAGATGACAAGGAAAATGCCCTCTTAAGACGTGTCTTTGTAAATCCAAAATTCAGAGGTAAAGGATACGGTAAAAGTCTTGTGCAAAAAGCGATCGATTTTTGCACAAAAAAACACTTCAAAAGAATCTTTTTCCGCGGCACAACACGTATGGACACCGCGTTATTTTTATGTAAAAAAGAAGGTTTTGTTGAACAGGAACGGCTTGAACTAGATGATTTTCAGATCATTGTATGTGCTCGAGATATCACAGACGCTAACGGCAAGTAATTCTTTATTCCACTGATTATATCTCAAGAAAATTTTTCAGAAGCTTTTTCCCTTCACCCGTAAGTATTGATTCAGGATGAAATTGAACGCCCCATAAAGGAAAGTCTTTGTGTTTAATCCCCATGATTTCTTTTTCCTGTGTTTCAGCAATAATTTCAAGCTCTTCAGGAAAATCACTTCGTCTTACAATAAGAGAATGGTATCGTGTCGCTTCAAAAGGATTTAAGAGTCCCTTAAAAATTTCTTTTTCATTATGATGAATAGGTGAAACCTTTCCATGCATCAATCTGTCAGCACATACCACCGCCCCGCCATACACCTCTGCTACACACTGATGTCCGAGACACACACCTAGGATAGGTACTTTTCCTGCAAATGTCTTTATAACATCTTTTGATATGCCCGCTTCTTTAGGAGTGCAAGGACCCGGTGATATTACTATTTTTTCAGGTTTACGCTTACCTATTTCCTCAACAGAAATAACATCATTCCTGTACACTTCAAGTTGCGCACCAAGCTCCCCTAAATATTGCACAAGATTATACGTAAACGAATCATAATTATCGACAACAAGTATCATTGTGAAACCCCGCCCATTTGTGCTTTTTCAAGAGCTTTAAGCATAGCCCCAGCCTTATTCAATGTTTCCTGATATTCTTTTTCCGGAACAGAATCAGCAACAATACCTGCCCCAGCCTGAATATAGGCGATATTATCTTTTACGACTATCGTTCTGATAGTAATACAAGAATCCAAATTCCCCGAAAAACCGAAATAGAGTATCGCTCCCGCGTATGGACCGCGTTTAGTCGGTTCGAGTTCCTCAATAATCTCCATTGCGCGTATTTTTGGAGCGCCACTAACTGTTCCAGCAGGAAATACCGCTCGCAAAACATCAAACTGATCCTTCCCCTCAGCAAGTTTTCCCTCAACGTTTGATACTATATGCATAACATGTGAATATCGTTCAATAAGCATTAAATCAGTTACACTGACACTTCCCATCTCGCATACCCGGCCAATATCATTTCTTCCTAGATCAACAAGCATTATGTGTTCAGCACGCTCTTTTGGATCAGCGAGTAATTTTTCTGCAAGATCATTATCTTCGGCATCATCTTTTCCTCGCTTGAATGTTCCCGCTATAGGTCGAACAGTAACTGCATCTTTCTCACACCGAACAAGCATTTCAGGAGACGATCCAACAATATCTATATCATCAAATTTTAGATAATACATATACGGGGACGGATTAACCGATCGCAATGCGCGATACACATCAAAAGAAGTGCAATCAATCTTTGTCTGAAGTCTTTGCGATAGAACTCCCTGAATAATGTCCCCAGCCTTAATATATTCTTTTGTACGTCGAACAATTTCCTCGTATTTTGACTGTTCCATATTTGACTGTATTTCAAGTTTTCGCGGAACAGGATTCTCTTCAAGGATAGATATTGGCATGGGCTGGGCAATTTGTTCTAAGAGCTCTTCAATTTTTTTAATCGCCCCGTCATAAACATCCTCAGGTGTTTCATCGGGAGATATATATGCATTTGCAGTAACTTTTATCGTATGATTAACGTGATCAAATATCAAGATGGTATCAGTAAGCATAAAATAACAGTCAGGAATACCAACGGTATCTTTTTTCTCTATTTCTACCGTTTCAAAATACTTCACCATATCATATCCAACATAGCCCACTGCCCCGCCAAAAAAACGCGGTAAGGACTCGTTTTCTACCACACGGTACATAGCCATAATCTTTTTGAGTTCATCAAGCGGGTCAATCTTTGCCTCAAAACATGTCTTTCGGCCATGATCTACTATCTCAATGGCTTTACCAACACTGCGAAAGACTATTTTCGGGTTAATCCCGATGAATGAATACCGGGCTAACCGTTCACCGCCTTCAACGCTTTCAAGTAAAAAGGCATGCGATAAATCCTTGAAACGCAGAAATGATGAAACAGGCGTCTCCGTATCAGCAAGTATTTCCTTGTATACTGATATGAGATTGCCTTTTTTCGCTAATTCAATAAATGTGTTTTTGTCTGGATAATACATAGTTTAGTTCATGGTTAATCGTTCATACCCATAAAATTTAAGTAAATTTTTCTGGGTATTGTCCCCGCAGGGGATAGAAAAAAATAATGAACGAAATTAATAAACTTTTTTAGGATCGAAAACTTTCTTTCCGACAGTTTTAAATTCACCTTTTGTGTTAAGTTTTTTGAAGAAACATGTCCTGTAGCCTTCATGGCATGCTCCGCCAATTTGTTTTACTTTAATAAGAACCGTATCATTATCACAGTCGAAAAATATGCTTTTTACAGACTGTGTGTGCCCTGAACTCTCGCCTTTTAACCAATACTTTTTGCGTGATCGTGACCAGAAATGTGTCTTTTTTGTTTCAATGGTCTTTTCCAGCGAAGTTTCATTCATATAAGCAACCATAAGAACTTCATTTGTTTTATAGTCTTGAATAATCGCCGGGATCAACCCCTTATCATCATATTTTAATTTTTTTGTTATTTTCATAATCGTACACTTACTCCTTTCGATCGTAAGAATTCTTTCGTTTGTCTAATACTGTACTGCCCATAATGAAAAATCGAAGCGGCAAGAACCGCATCAGCTTTACCGTATTCTATTCCTTCCCATAAATGATCAAGAGTCCCTGCACCACCTGAGGCTATGACCGGTATCGAAACAGATTCTGATATCGCCTTAGTCAATTCAATATCATACCCTGATAATGTACCATCTTTATCCATACTCGTAAGCAAAATTTCTCCTGCACCGCGATCCTGCACCTCTTGCGCCCATTTCACCGCATCAATACCTTTAGGCGTACGGCCACCATGTGTATATACTTCCCATGAAGGCACAGCAGCACCCGCAACAGCTTTTGCATCAATTGCAACAACAATGCACTGCGAACCAAAACGCCGCGCCGCATTATTTATAAAGTCAGGATTATCAATAGCAGCTGTATTCATTGATACCTTGTCAGCACCGCTGCTTAATAATTCTTTAATATCGTCAATAGTCCGCACACCGCCGCCTACCGTAACCGGCATAAATGCACGTTCAGCAGTTCTTCGAACAACATCAAGTATAATTCCCCTTTGTTCGTGCGATGCGGTTATATCAAGAAAAACAAGCTCGTCTGCACCTTCTTTATCATAGAATGCAGCAATCTCTACCGGATCACCCGCATCACGAAGATTAAGAAATTTTGTTCCTTTTACGACCCTGCCGTCTTTAACATCTAAACAAGGTATTATTCTTTTTGTGAGCATAATGAAATCGCTTCCCTTAAATCAATATTTTCTTCGTATAACGCTTTACCGACAATAACGCCATTCATGTTAAGCAAAAGGAGATCCCTTATATCCTCAATAGCCGAAACACCTCCTGAAGCTATAATTTCAATATCAACTTCTCGCTGAAGTTCCTTCAAAAATTCGAAATTTGGTCGTGTCAAAGCACCGTCACGAGCAATATCTGTACAAATGATATGTGTAACACCGATCGATTCAACTTTTTTTGCTAAATCAATTGCGGACATATTTCCTTTTTCTGTCCATCCCTTTCCGTAAACGATCCCGTCTTTCGAATCAATACCAACAACGATTTTTCCCGGAAACAATTTTATGCATTCAGTCAAAAAATCAAAATCCTCAATTGCTTTTGTTCCAAGAACAACCCTGTCAACACCGCACCCGAGCACTTTTTCAATAGATTCAAAATCCCTGAGACCACCACCCAGTTCAATTTTTGCATCAGTATTTTTAGCAATTGCCTTGATATGATCAAAATTAACAAGTTTACCTGTTAACGCACCATCAAGATCAACAACATGAATGATTTCTGCACCGCCATCTTCCCACTTCTTTGCTATGCTCACAGGATCAGATGAGTACACCTTCACCTGATCAAACCGTCCTTGAAATAATCTTACACATTTTCCGTCTTTTAAATCTATTGCAGGTATCACTATCATATTTTTTCCCTTACTTAAGCTCACAAAATGATTTTAACATAGCCAGTCCCTTTTCCTGACTCTTTTCAGGGTGAAACTGTGTCGCAAACACATTATCTTTCCATATCATTGATGTAAAATCATTGCCGTAGGAAGTTTCACAGCAGACCACTTCTTTTTGCTCTGATTGCACATAATAGGAGTGCACAAAATACATATACTCATTATCCGGAATATTTTCTAAAAGAGGACACTCTTTTTGTGTTTTCCGGATTTGATTCCACCCCATATGCGGAATTTTCATATCGCCGGTAAACCGTAAAACTGTACCCTTAAAAATAGATAATCCGTCAACCCCTGGACTTTCTTCGCTCTTTTCAAAAAGAAGTTGTATCCCTAAACATATCCCCAAAAAGTATGTACCTTTATTAATACACTCTATGAGCGCTTCTTTAAGCCCTCTTTTTTCGAGTTCGGCCATTGCATCACCAAATGCACCAACACCAGGTAAAATAACCTTTTCAGCCGATATAATATCTTGAGCTGAAGAAGTAACGAGAGCCTGGTAGCCAAGATGCTCTACGGCTTTTTGCACACTTCTCAAATTCCCCATTCCATAATCAACTATAACTATCATAAATCCCTAACTAATAAATGGGCACAAAACCCCACCCTTTGATTATAACTATTAACGACTGTGTGCGAGAAAAGATACTACTAACCGTTACATATCACACTTGACCCATCGCGGTATATTACAGAAGACCCTTCGTTGAGGGAACGCCTTTTTCTCTTTTATCGATTCCAACTGCCATTTCAACTGCTTTTGCGAGTCCTTTGAAAACAGCTTCAAATATGTGATGTACATTTTTACCATAGAGTAAAGATACGTGCAGCGTAATACCAGAATTTATCACAAAAGCGTATAAGAATTCTTCGATTAACTGAGGATCAAAGTTTCGTATTTTCTTTTTACCGTAATCAACACCATAAACCAAGAATGGTCGATTACTAATATCAAGCGCAACACTGACAAGTGATTCATCCATAGGAAGCATACAATGGCCATATCGACGTATTCCCGCTTTTGTTCCCAATGCTTTTTTAAGGGCTTTTCCTAATGTTATGCCAACATCTTCTATCGTATGGTGATGATCAACACCTAAATCACCTTTTGCTCTTATCGTAAGATCAATCTTAGAATGTCTTGAGAAAAGTTCAAGCATATGATCGAAAAATTCTATACCTGTATTGATTGAACTTTTTCCGACACCATCAATATTGATCTTTATATCTATCTTGGTCTCTCTCGTATCTCTCTTTAATTGCGCGGACCTTTTCATTTCCTTCTCCTTTTTTCAAAACGTTTGCTCACTGATCTGCCATGAGCATCCAGTCCTTCAATATCAGTAAATTTTATAATATTTTGCGCCGAAGATTGCAACGCACTCTTCGAATACTTTACTACATTGATCTTTTTAATAAAATCATCAAGTGATAACCCCGAAAATGCACGCGCACTACCGCCAGTCGGCAACACATGGCTTGCACCAGCTATAAAATCAGCGACTGCAACAGGAGAATAATCGCCAAGGAGTATAGTCCCTGCATGTTTTATTTTGTGTGCTAATTTATCGCTATCTCGAGTCATGATCTCTAAATGTTCAGGAGCAAACGCGTTAACAACTTCGACGCCTTCATCAATGTTTTCAACAAGTGCGATCATTGCGTTTTTCATGAGTGACTGTTCAATAATTTCTTTACGCGACAATCCGCGAGCTTGCGTGATCATTTCCCTTTTTACTTTCTGGGCAAGCTCATAAGACGGCGTTACCAGTAAACACCGTGACATTTCGTCGTGTTCTGCTTGAGAAAGAAGATCAATCGCAATGTATGCAGGATTTGCTTTATCATCAGCAAGAATCGCAATTTCACTTGGGCCCGCAATAAGATCTACCCCGACAAAACCATATACCTGCCTCTTTGCACTTGCAACATACATGTTTCCCGGTCCGACAATTTTATCAACTTTCGGCAATGTTTCTGTACCGAATGCAAGACCCGCTATTGCCTGCGCGCCCCCAACTTTATATATATTTTTAACCCCTAAAAAATATGCGGCAGAAAGTATGTAAGGATTAACTCTCTTTTCGATCGAAGGAGGGGTCATAATGACAATTTCCTTAACACCGGCAACCTGAGCGAGCACAACAGTCATAAGTATGGTAGATACGAGGGGTGCAGTACCTCCCGGGATATATACTCCAACTTTTTCTATCGGACTAAAAAGAACCTTGTTTGATTTACCCTTTTTTGTTTTACATACAAACTGCTTCCGTTTTTGCTGTGAATAATATTCGGTGATATTGTCTTTTGCTTCCTTAAATGCATCTTTAAATTCACGTGTCACAACAGCAAGCGCTTCAATAAACTCAACTTCATCGACCTTTAACTCCTCAGGCCGCATAAAAACTTTATCAAATTTGCTTGTATAATCCAGGAGAGCTTTATCCCCGTAATATCTCACATCATCGATAATAGCTTTTACCTTACTATCAACATCGGCACTTATCTCCCCGCTTTTCAAAAAAGCGTTAAGCTTTTCTCTGCCTTTTTCCTCATTATATCTAATTATTTCCATAGACGTATTTATACCATCTTTAGTACAGCAAAACAATATAAAAAGGTTTATGCAAAAAATGAGATTTTACGCAAATATCACTAGAGAGCATAATCACAGAGCTCTGCATATACAGCACTTCCAATACTATAAACTTCCTTTCCCGACGACGCCCCAACACTTTTTACAATTATATTGTAATTGTTCTTTTCTACTTTACGGATAATAAGTTCTCGTAAAAACAGCTCTAGCTCAGGCCCCCACGCATCAAAATATCGGTAAAACACTGTAGCCAGAATCATGTTGTTATAGTTGAGCGATTCCAATAATTTCTTTCTTATAAATTCCTTTTCTCTGTAATTATTTGTTACATAGTTTTTATATTCGCTTAAAGTAATCGCCAATAAAGATGCGCGCATTTCAAGTAGCGGAAGAAATGCTTCAGGGTAAACCGGGTATTTTTCTAGTTCCTGCTTGTAGTCAGCACAAAATCTAACAATTTTTCCGGCAGTCGCATGTTTCCTTGCCTCTATAATGATATCTTTGTCCGTTCTCTTTTTTAAATCATACGCTTTCTGGGCAACTATTATACCTCATTTTTCTATCTTAACCACTGGTACGAATTTTGGGGAGTATTATATAAAGGGGACGTTCACCTTTTATTTTTACTTTTTGGACGACCTTGAGCTCGAAACTGCAAGAATTTATGTGAAATCCTTTCTAGTTTCTTAATGAACGACTCCTCGTCTCGCTTCCTTCGTCCATCGTTTTATTATGCCTGTAATTCTAATAATTTATACGCCCTCTGAACTTCATTAAGCGAGGGGACACCCATATCAAGTATTTTTAATAAACCGATTTTTGCCGAGTTGATATTCCTCATCCAGAATTCTTTCGCCTTTATCTTTTCTTCTTCTGTAAGCGATTCATCATTGTCTATCTCGTCAAAGATTTTTTTCGTATTAACAATAAGAGCCTCAAGTTCCTTTACAGGATCAGTATCAACGGATGAAACAATATCCACAAACCTTGTTATATATTTAATATAGGAATCGCTTAGATATCTGTCACCCGATGAATATACATCAGCTATGCTTACCAATGCCAGGAGCTTAAGAAGATTATCCCGTATCTCCCGCTTCGAAAGTTTTTTATTTATTTCGTGTAACTTGTTTACTGTATTATCTATATCTGTTAAAAGATTTTCGGGATATGTAAAATTATTATAATCATTATATTTATTAAGACAGTATAAACACCAGAATGCATCATGCTGGCGTATCATTAACTTAACTACTTCCCTGTCAAACGTGCGTACTCCGAGCTTTTCTAAAAGATCATCCGCGAGATATATACCGCTAATTCGATGTTGATTTGCATCAGGCCTATCTATCTCAGGAGAAATCTTTACTTTATTTTTCAGCAGTCTCCCGTAATCATGAAGCACCAGGCTCAGATAAAACGGTTCTATAAAAATAGGGTTAATTTTTTTATCGCTGTATCCCTTTAACTTTTCTTCAAACAAGCCCGGCGTTAAATCAGGGTGCGTTCTAGGATCATCTTCAAGACCAAGCCGCTGATACACGCTTTTATATAAATCATCATATTTACCCCTTATCATATCCTGTCCGCCGCCTATCATATCTTTTATATGCGATATTCTATCTATCTCCTTCTTGTTTATTGGATTTGTATTGACTCCCTGTCCTTTCAACTGAAAATACAATTTTCCCCACGCACCGTCCTTCATCTCTGTTTTTATTCCGATAGGCCAGCTGTCCGCTATATCCAAATAACTTGACGGTGTGTTTTCTAACATCCATTCGAATAGTTTTAAAACATCTTCATCTTTGTCAGCAACCGCAGTCATTATTCTCATTAATTCTTCACCTTTGCTTTTATCAAGCAATGCGTGGTGATTACGGATAAGCGGAACTAATTTCTTAAGCACCGGATGATCCCCATCATTATCTTTTGCGTTTTTATCGCTTTTTGCATATTCATTTATAATGTTTTCAATTTGCGTAAATATTACGCCATACCCACTTAATCTTAAATAAGCATCAGAAATATCAGGTGGTATTTTTACCTGTGCAATATCACCTTTTCCGTTGGGGCCATACTCATCGAATTTATCAAATTCTGCCAATGCCTTTTTAATAAAAAGATCTCTTTCTTCTTCATTCATTGTCTTCAGTTGAGGAATAAACGGCGCGTAAGAATATGAACGCGTTTTTTCACCAAACCAGCGGTCAACCGTTGCCTTTGCCCTTCTTTGAAATACCGGATGCTGGAGTATTATAACGGTATCATGCGGGATATTGTTATCTTCAAGTATTTTTTTAGCATTTAAAATATTTTCCTTGGAATTAGTCGATTGATTCTCAATAATAATTACATCAGAAGGAACACCTTTTGCCATCATTATTTCCTTGAATATTTCAGCTTCTGATTTTCCTTCCGCATTATCTATTTTATAATCTGACTCCATTATGTTTTTACGCAGTAATTTTGTTTCATTATCCGGACCGATTACCTTGCTGGCACCGCCGGAAATGCAAATCATTTTGGCTTTTTTCTGATTATATAATTCAACCGCTTTTTCAACTGTTTCAATCCGACTGTTTCCTAAAACTAACATTAAATCAACAGGCTCATCCGGCAATTCGTCTCTCTGCGCCAGAAATTCAATGATTTTCTGTTCATAACTCTTTGGTTCTGCAAGTTTTAAATCAAAAACGTTATGTTCATTTTCAGCAGTCATATCGAACTGCCCAAATCGAAAATTATTTATTGTCATCTTTAAATTTTTTCCAAATATACCTTCTTTATTATATTTATTAATAACTTCCTTTATCTTAATAATTTGTTCAGGCGTATATTTATCACTTTTAATACGGCCTATACTCATATGAACTATATCAGGCTTAAACCAGTCCTTAAACCTTCCGTCAAGATCTAACCTGCTTCTCACCTCCAATATCTTCTTTGTGAAATCTCCATCTGTTATACGCATAATGATTACGCCATTATTTGTAAGTTCCAACTCACCTGTAAATGATGCCTCTCCTTCCTCAATTCCCTTCAAGGATTCCAATAAATCATTCTTTGTTTTTACAATATCTTTTCTTTCAAGTATTTCATCAATAAACACTCTTTTTCTCGTAGAAATACTCATATGAAAATTCTCGGGTGAATTTAATTGAAGGACTTCCTCAGAACACGCATCCCTGAGATCTTTGGCAAGTTTTTCCAATTCATCTATCACTTCTTTATTAAAACCTCTCACCAATAAAATCACCATGTCAGTCAGATTTTTATCTCCAGCATTAAAATGTGTATTCAGCATAGTTTTTAATTCTTCCGGATTAACATTCAACAACTTTTCAAGGTATATTTGAGGGTTCTCGGAAGTAATATAATCACCATAAAAAACATTTGAATACGGAAGCCCTCTTTTAAACCAATTAAAACAAAGCAGTGCTCGCCCTGTAAGACGTTTTCCTAAATCAGGGTAATTTTCAGCAATTGTTTTTATTTTACCTATTATATCTTTTTCATAAACAGAATCATCGCTTACCATCATTTTTTCAAGATTTTTAAACACCGGCAGCGCGTCAACTTCCTCCGCCGAGATCGTTTCATTAATTGAACCGGGTACCGCGGCAAGCGGCTGTTTTTGAGCAACTTTTCGGTCGGTTACGACCCCTCTTACTTCTCCAATGATCTCCTTGAATCCGTCCCGTTGACCTTCTGATTGAGGAGCAAGGCAGGCTTTACTGTACGCATTCTGAGGGGCGGCTAAAACAGTGTTTGTGAACATAAAAGCAGCACATACAACAAGCGATATTGCCTTTACCGCGATTTTGCGCCTCGCAAGATATGTCTTCATATACCCCATCCCCGTAAGATAGTTATAATTATCTGTAAACCCTCAATCAAACATAATAATTATACCTGAAAGATCCACACTTGTCAAGGGCACCACAAAAAGTCCACAGCTTTGAAGAATCAAGGGGATTTTTTGCGTATTTCTTTGCAGGGATAAGAGTTCAAGATTCAGAGACAAAAAGGTAGTGCAACTTAAATTACAGAATGCTAATACATAGGAGGCACCGGCTAGA
>JAVCCP010000021.1 GCA_030765405.1 Candidatus Ancaeobacter aquaticus
AATTGTTCCCGCGGTAGTCTTAGTCAGCGCACCACCTCCCGCGAGTATCGCGCTTATCGTTCCGCTTTCAACAGCATACGAACTGCCTGTCAAAACACCTGACGTTCCTGTAATTGCACCGCTCGTTAATGTTACAGCTGCTACTGTGTCATCGTAGCTAACAATATTAAGTGTTCCACCACCCGAAACCGCAATTGCGCCGGCGTTAGCTAAAACATTACTGGCACCGTATTGTAATGATCCTGCACTTATTGTCGTTCCTCCCGAATAGGTATTTGCCCCTGATAATGTCACTGTTCCTGAACCTGCTTTAGTAAAAGATCCTGTACCGCTCATGATACCGCTATAGTTTGTATTTCCACCAACTCCCCCTGCAGTCAGACTACCGCTTCCAAATGTCACATTTCCCTCGCCTGCAAGCGACCCTATCGTGTCATTATATCCTGCCAGATCAAGCACAGCGCCTGATGAAACACTCACTGCTGTGGTATCTGAAAGGACATTACTGGCTCCGTATTGTAATGATCCTGCACTTATTGTTGTACCGCCAGTATATGTATTTGTACCTGAAAGTGTAATTGTTCCCGCGGTAGTCTTAGTCAGCGCACCACCTCCCGCGAGTATCGCGCTTATCGTTCCGCTTTCAACAGCATACGAACTGCCTGTCAAAACACCTGACGTTCCTGTAATTGCGCCGCTCGTTAATGTTACAGCTGCTACTGTGTCATCGTAACTAACAATATCAAGTGTCCCCCCTGAAACTGTAACTGCACTGCTGTTAGAAAGGACATTACTGGCTCCGTATTTTAATGATCCCGTACTTACTGTTGTCGCACCAGTATAGGTATTCGCACCTGATAATGTCGTTGTCCCTACCCCGCTCTTTGTTACTGCTCCAGTTCCGCTTATTACACCATTTATTTGACTAGTTCCACTGGAATTAATCGTCAAGGTCGCGTTACCGACAGATATCGCCCCACCTAATGTTAATGACGTACCGCCAACCGTAAATTCCTGACTAACATTGTTTAACGATATACCACAATTAAACACATTCGTACCTGTTGTATTATTTATACCTGATGTCAGGGTCACAGAATTACCCCCAACAGTGAATCCCCCGGCATTAAAAGTAATTAATCCAAACGATGTTCCGCCCGCAAAATCATTATTATTTGTCGTCTGAGTTAATCCCGCGAAAGTAAGAGCATCATCAGCATTTACTGCGGCATCCCAGTTTGCGGCTGTATTCCAATTATTATCACCACCGCCGCCACCATCCCAGGTGCGTTCCGCTCCATACAAATCAGAAGATATAAAAACGGCAATAAAAATTATCGCACTGACAAAATAAAGAAGTTTTTTAAACATCTGACCCCTCCGTTTTACATATTTCAGGGACACCATACTAAATTATCTTCTTTGGCCCTGGCTTACTCTTTCAGAATGATTTACCTGTTACTCTTTCGATCTTTTTCACATACTACACAATCTATCCTGCCTGTTGTTTCTGATTATAACGATCCATCGCCGGTAAAAGACCTTGCGATAGTATCGTTTCGAGAGCTTCTGCAGCATCTTTTATACGATTTAAATTTATACGTTCCTCATCCTTCGTGAATTTTCCCAACACATAATCAGGTACATTCAGAGGATACACACTCTCATTTTTTACACCATAACGTACGCGCACATAATGGTTTGTACTGAGACTTTTCTGTATGGACGCAAGGCCATTATGCCCGCCGGAACCACCACGTTCTCTTACCCGAATACTGCCCGTCTTAAGATGTATATCATCAACAACAACAATGCTGTCAGTTATATCCACATCAAAGAACGCTAAACACTTTGAAACAACATCACCGCTCAAGTTCATATATGAAAGCGGTTTTACCAGGATAACCGTCTGCCCCCCGGAATGTATTTTCGCAATATATGCTTGGCGCTTTCTATCCTTGGTAAACTTGGCACGATGACTACTGGCAACCTCATCCAAGATCCTAAAACCAATGTTATGGCGCGTCTTTTTATAGCGCAGGCCTGGATTACCAAGTCCAAAGATTATCTTCACTTAAAAATCCCCTGTTCGCACGGGACACACTTTTATTATTTAGTATCTTCTTTTTGCTCTTCTTCTTCGCCCTCAGGCTTCTTCTCTCTAATAACTTCAGGCTCAGCTGTTTCACCTTCTTCAGCCGGTTTTTCTTCCTCTTCAGCCTTTGGTGCGGACACTGAAAATACCGGAAGTTCAGGATCAGTTAATACCACGACATTTTCCGTAACCGGTAAATCTTTTACATATAACGCCTGTCCGATTTCAAGTGCTGAAATATCAATATCGATTTTTTCAGGAATTTCTGTCGGCAAACATTCTACTTCAATTTCTCGCAACCCGTGTTCAAGAACACCGCCTGATTTTTCAACACCGACCGCATCTCCTGTCTCATGGATCGGCACGTTTACCTTGATTTTATCCTTAAGAGATATTTCATGAAAATCAACGTGCAGTATTGTTTCAGCAATCGGATGGCGCTGTACTTCCTGCAAAATAACATCTTTTTCTTTTTCCGCCTCTGCCCCTTCAATTGCAAGTCTGATAATAAGATTTTCACTACCTGACTGTCTCATCACTTTAGCAAACTCCCGCTCATTAAGCTGAATCATCACAGGATCTTTCCCTTGACCATACACAATAGCGGGAACAAGTCCTTCGTACCGCATATCATTCAACTCGCCTTTTGTTTTATCTACTCGTAATTGTACCTTCAATTCAATTTGTGCCATCTCAAAAACACCCCTTTCATTATCACTATTATATAATTATTATTTCTATTAATTATGCAAACAATGAGCTCACTGATTCGTTTTTATGTATTCTCATAATTGCCTCGCCCAAAAGTTTCGCAACGGTAAGAACCTGGATTCTCTTTTCTTGGACTTTATCACCAATAGGAATACTATCGGTGACATTCAATGTTTTTATGGGAGATTTTCCTATGCGTTCAAGTGCAGGCCCCACCAAAACCGGGTGCGATATACAGCAATATATATCTTTTGCGCCACGATTTTTGAGTGCTTGCGCAGCTTCTGTAACAGAACCAGCAGTCGAAATAATATCATCGACTATTACAATATTCCTCCCTTCAACATCACCCATGATATTCATCACTTCAGCTTGTTCCGAATTCACTCTGCGTTTATCAACAACAGCAAGATCTGCGCCTAAACGTTTTGCAAATGCGCGGGCAGACTTAATCCCACCAACATCAGGTGATACTACGGTTACATCTTTTAATCCCATACTCTTAAATTCGTCTGCAAACACAGTCGCTGCATATAGATTATCAACCGGAATATCAAAAAAGCCTTGAATCTGGTCAGTATGCAAATCAAGACATAACACCCTATCAGTCCCTGCTGCAGTAATAAGGTTCGCAACAAGTTTAGCGGTAATAGGGACACGAGGCTGATCTTTTCTGTCCTGGCGTGCATATCCATAGTAGGGAATAACGGCTGTTATTCGGGATGCTGATGCTCTTCTCAAAGCATCGATCATGATCAAAAGCTCCATAAAACTATCATTTGACGGGGGACATGTCGGCTGAACAACAAAGACATCTCTTCCTCTCACATTTTCTTGAATTTTAACAAAAATCTCACCCTCACTGAATTGTGTTACTTCTGCTTTTCCTACTTCAACACCAATATAATCAGCAATTTTTTGAGTAAGATCCGGATTTGCATTACCAGAAAAGATCTTTAATGCATCTTTCATTGTTTTATCCCCTTGTAATTGTTCTTTAGTTTACAAACTGCTCTTTCGAGCATTTGCTTTCTTTATTTCGCCTCTATTGACCGCTACAATATCGCTCATGTTAAACCTGTACTATCTACTCGTCGTTATTTTTTCTCTTTTCACATATCTTTGCAGGAATCCCCGTAACAACTTCTCCTGGTGGCACATCATGGTTTTTTGTTACCACTGATCCTGCACCTATTACCGCACCCTTGCCGATCTTAACCGGTGCAACAAGAGTAGAATGTGACCCCGTTGAAGCATTGTCATCAATAACCGTTTGATGTTTTTTCTTTCCATCATAATTGGCCGTTATTGTACTTGCCCCAATATTTACCTTTTCACCAATAATCGCGTCCCCAATATATGAGAGATGCTTTGCTTTTGAATGTTTTCCCACTTTTGAATTTTTCACCTCGGTAAAATTCCCAATCTCAGCACCGTCTTCAAGCACTGTCCCGCTACGCAAATGGGTAAATGGTCCCACAGAACAATTTTCGCCAATAACAACCGTTCCGTCAATAACGGTGCAGGGTTCTATCACAGTATCCCGGCCGATTGTAGTGCTCCCTGAGATAAATGTTGATTGAGGATCAGATACTGTTACCCCATTATCCATGTGATAATCAATTATTCTTTTCTGAAGACATTTCTGAGCATACGCTAAATCTCTTCTTGAATTAATCCCTATTATTTCCTGGCTATCTTCTGTGACGTAGCTTTCTATTAAAAGTTTCTTGCTGTTCATTAATCCAATGATATCGGTTAAATAATATTCTTTTTGCGCATTATTCGGCTCAATCTTATCAATGAGTGAGAATAGTGCCTGTGCATTAAAACAATATGAACCGGAATTTACTTCCTCAACAGATTTTTCAAATAATGAAGCATCTTTTTCTTCAACAATTTTTTGTATCTTGCCATTTGCGTTACGCGCAATTCTACCATATCCTGTCGGGTCTTTTAATAATGCTGAGAGACACGTTGCAGACAACTGTTCTTTTTCGTGTGTATCAATTATTGCTTTTATTGTTTCGCTTTTAATGAGCGGTGCGTCACCACAGAGAACAAGCATGTTTCCAACAAAATCATTCAATGCAGACTTAACCTGCATGATTGCATGCCCGGTACCTTTCTTCTCATATTGGAAGACATATTCTATCTCAGGATCATTGAGCATGTCCTTTATTGCATCACCGTTTTTACCCACGACAAGAACGATTCGTTTTATCCCTACCTTTTTAACCGCACTTATTACATAAGATAATATCGGGACATCGCACAGCTTATGCATTACCTTCGGCAGTTTCGACTTCATGCGAACTCCATCACCTGCCGCTAAAATGACTGCAATCCATTTATCCATATAAACCACTTTAAAAAGTTCTCATTATATATTGGCTACGCTCAAGATCCACTAAAACAAATTTACATAGATCACATCCCTATAACGAATTATCCCGGATACAGAGGTAAAACATGTTTAGAAATAGGGATGTAAATATACTATTGTATATTTGAAAAAGCAAGAAGAAAACAATCCCGATAAGCAGTGTAGCGAGGCGGAAAGTGAAACGTGTAGCCGAACCGCTGTGGTCGGGAACCTAAGCACCTGTGAAGGATGAACGGTTTAGGTGCGCTATGTTTTACCCAAGAAGTCTTCCCAAGGAAATAAGGAATGGCTTGCAC
>JAVCCP010000022.1 GCA_030765405.1 Candidatus Ancaeobacter aquaticus
ATCAGTTTTTATGTCAACATAATACTTCGAATCCAATGCGAATTTGCTCATACAAGGCGTTTACCACTAAAATATCGTAAATAGAATGACTTATGGTGAGCTAAAATACTTTGTTGCGGAATTGCTGGATAAAAAGTCAAAAAATGTACAGATTCAGAGCTTTTTATTTTTTTCTAAGAGTTTTTTGCCTTCGATATCTTCCATACCTAAAAAAAACGGCTGTGCCATTTCGGCGCAGCCGTTTATCCCCTACTATAATTATTCATCTGCTTAATAATTTTTACTCAAAACATATATCATCAATATTAATTGATCCGGTCTTCTCTGTAGCATTGATATCATCAAATACAATAACAAATTCAGTTAATGATGACAGATCGGTTATATCTTTAATATCTTTTAACGGTATTGTAATCTTCTGCCAATCACTCGTTATCCCTGTTACCATACATTTACCGACTTCATTCTTGTTTTTGAGCTCAATTTTAAAGCGATCCGTGAATTTCTTCCCAGGATTACCTTTAATATAAAATACTAGATTAGTGAATTTTGAAGCGTCCAGACCGTTTAGCTTCATCCATATACCATTATAAGCAGGATTAGGACTATCAACTTTATAATCTAAAGATAACGAGTATCCTTTACCACCACGGGCGACCTTATCATCAAAAGACATGTTGCAATACTGAGTCTTATCATTTGGATCCTTGTCCCATGAGCCAAAGTCTCCACCAAGCTTATTTGGTTTATTTCCCGCGTTAAAATCCGCAACTAATATATTAGCTGTTCGATCTTTAACAGCCATATCTACAGAAGCTGCTGCTGGCTTCAGTGCACTAATAATTTTTTCGGGAGTTTTCTCAGCTTCCTGTGGCAACTTCGTTTTAATAGTTTCTGCTACATCTTTTGACTGTTTATCAATAATAATGAGCTCTTCATCATTAAAAGATGCCTTTGATTTTTTCTTTACCTCAGAGTCCTCACGCATCGGCTCACGGGGTGTTTCAAAAACCTTGGTTGTTTGAACAAACTCGTAGTCCGGCTCACTGGAAGTCATGGCTGAATCATCAACTTCCAATAACTTTAACTCAGAAGCATCAGGTGTCTTATTCATCGAAGTACACCCCGCACATAATACTGTCAAAAACATAACGCTACAAATCATCGAATACTTCCTCATAAGTAAGGCCTCCTTTAAAAATAAACTTCCTTTTCACATACACATAGTGGAATTACAAACAATAAATATAGCGGTATTTGGCAATAATGTCAAATTGAGAGATTTGTGTGCGTTAAGAGATTAAATAAAAGAGATGAAATCTCAAACTTTAATCCATTTAGCATTTCTGCCGATACCCGTTGATTGAATCTTTTTTTCATCACGCAATTCGCGGACAACCTTCCTAATCATATCCCGGGTAATATGAGGAGATCTTTTTTGAAGATCATTCATTGAGAAGGGTTCTGATATCTGCCGAATATGAGCTTTAATGAGATCAGTTTTTGAACCTTTACCATCAAAATGCGCGACACGATATTCAAATTCAGAATAAATTGAAATTAATGTATCATAAAACATATTGAGCCAAGGAATGACGTCATGATGTCCGTCTATCCAATTTTTAGAGGTCGCCATAATTGTCGACTTCCATTTATCCGATAATTTATTCATTATTGTTTCAATTTCCGAATACCGCACCACATTATAGTGAGATTGATACAATAGAAGCAACATTAGCAACCGTGAGATCTTGTCATTTCCATATTTAAATGGTTGTATAATAATGAAATCCAGAATAAACAGAGGAATGAGTAACAATGAATCATATACACCCATCTGCTCACAAACGATATATAACCCTACAAGCTTTTTAATGTAAAACGGTATCTCATTATTTGCCACCACTTTAATATATAGGTCTTTACTTTTCTGATCTCTTGAACGCCATGTACCAGAACTAATATTGGGGACATAGTGAAATAACATTGAATGCAATTCCAGAATAGTATTTTCAGTCAGTTTAATCTCCTTACTATTTTTATAAATAAACGTAATGAGATCTTTATATCCGGTAACTATTTTTTCATTTTTTGTATGAGGAACAGGATGATCGGTAGATACAATCTTTTGAACCCTACGATATGGTATTTTTATGCCATATTGACCGCATGCATTTTGGACAATGATACCTTGCATGAGTTTTTGTTTTGATTTGTACGGGATTTTATCTATATAAAGATCTTCCCTGCCTTTATACTCCCCTATTTTTCTTATTTTAGAAATAAGATCGGCAGGCAATAAAATATTTTCTATAAATTCTTTTTGTAGTGATTTCATAATAGGGTATATTCTTTATATTATTACCCCAATGTAATCCATAAGTATATTATTGTCAATAGTTTATTTCGCATGGTATTACCTCTGAAGGTTAGCCTTGAAATTTCATCAGATTATCTGCATCGATTGTTTCGTCGATCTGTAAAGGAATGATTTCTGGGGATTGCTCAGGTTCTAGTAACTCTAAACTTTTCTCGTACTTAATATGATTGCTGAGCCATACAAACGCAACATATTTCATTGCTTCAGCAAACGTGCCTATAGATTCGTGTGTAAAATCTGATGAATGTGACATATATCGCAAGATGAGCCCGGAAACGATAAGACAATGTTTAGTACGAGTCCAAACCAGCATCTTATACGATAGTAAAAAAAGAATTCGATACGGACTTCCTTCGAGAATAACGCAGGATGCGAGGAAAATATACAAAATGTGCAATATTACTCAAAAATTAACACCTTTTATAGTGAAAAAAATGTAGTGCCCCACCAAACCCGCAACCCCCCTATTTTACTGGGTCTTTTAAAATTCATGTATGAAGTCGGGAAAGGATGACACATGGTTTTAGCGAGCCGAAGCCTTATATTAACAATCTCAAATGGAATAGGTTTTTTGAGGATAGCTTTATTTGAGCTTATAAGCCTTATTGTGTGGACCAATAGTGATAAAAATTACGGTGTTATCAGAAAATTTGCAAAACTGAGGAAAATTATCTTTAGCAATTTTATTCTTTTGTACTTCTTCGCTTATTGCAAATATAATTCTAAAGTTCCTGCCAATTCTAGCACTTCGCAAGCCTCTTAATTCTCTCTGTAAAGGCTCTGTTTTGTCGTAAGGATTTTCTATAATTGCAAAAACACATTTTTTAATACGTGCACTTAGCCCAGAATATTGCTTGAAATGCTTCTGAAACGTAAGAACATAGATGGGATGATATTTCTTCATTTAAACATTTTCTTGGTGTCAGAAGAATATTTACCTGCAATTATTTCTTCTTGAGCGTGTTTTATGTCGCCCATAAATTGCGGATTAGACAATATTGCTTTAGTTTCTTTACTAACCTTTTCAGCCTTTTTTTTCATAAGACCGTCTACCTCAATCCTTATAAGTTGAGCCATGCTTACTCGCTTACCTGTTTTCTTAGATTCTACATAAGAAAGATCCTGAAGAAAACGGGCTTGGTATTCTTTAAGATAAACTTCTAATTTATGCATTTTACCACCTCCTGAATACTATCATGCTATATATATGTCATAATGTCAAGTATTATTTGATAACAGGGCACTTTCAATCCTGTGTAGAAACCAATATTTAAGAAAGTTAAGATATAGTAGTGGTGGTTTCTCTTTCTTTTTCATATACGTAAAAAGACGTAACTACTAAAGTAAGTAATTACGTCTTTTATTATTAATTACATTAAATGATCATCAATCAAAAGTAAACACTGTACCACATACAGGACATTTCACTCGTGAGCCGGGCTTAAAACCTGAAACATCAATATGCTGGCCGCAGTGTGGACAGGCTACAATAACTTGTCCAACTGGCTGAGCTGACAACGCCTTGACAACACCTGTGGGCTGCATTCCTTGATTTGCTGCCATTGCTTGTGATCTCTTTTGCTGCTGCTCTAATGCAGCGCCAACAATAAGTCCTGTTAAAGCACCTGCACCTGCGCCTATTGCTGTACCTGCACCCGCATTACCACTCATACTACCAACAAGAGCACCAGTTCCGGCACCGAGTCCACCACCGAGTAACGTTCCTTCCATAGCATTACATCCAGCTAAAGCAGGTATCATCATTGCAATTATAATGATTGAAGCTACTCTTTTCATTGGTAGTTACTCCTGTTTTATTCTGACGAACATGTTATTTCAATGTTCCCATATTTCCACCAGATTTTCAATTCAAATTTAAGCTCTATAACAGTCTTTCTCACTCGAACTCCGAACTACAAGCTCCCTACTCCGAACTAATATACTATACACTCCACATCTCAGCTTCATAATTATCATCAGGTATTCTATAGGAAATAAACCCGTGTTTTGGGTATCGTTCAACTTCAAGATCTTTTCTTTTTAACTGCACAAAAAAATTCACTTCTTCCCCCGAATTAAACTGCAACTCTTTAAACGGAATAGCTAACTCAATAATATTCTCGGCTGCAATAGTCTCATATTTTTTAACCATATCAAAAGTGACTCCATCCTCACTCCGCATGAGAGAGAATGATTTTTCTTGCTCTTTCTTATTACCATATGAAAATACAATGTCATATTCTGATGGTTTCATAAAATGCACATGCACTGACATTGTGTGCATATCTTGCAAATCATCTTTTCTTACCGGATCAAGCCTAAAATAAAGATTTTCTTTTGAAAACCCGTAATACAGAGCTGCAATGTAGCTCTCAGCTTTATGCATGGTTCCCCCGGGTTTCTTTACATTATATAATCCCGCTTCTTGCCATTCATAGTAATCTGTAATCCTGCCATCGATCTTTGGTTTTATAAAACCTATAGGCTCATTCTTAATCGTTATAGCGTCAGCGGTTATTACAGGAATATTTAAATATTCAGGCACAGGAACATCAAGCACGGTATAAACATTACTAAGGTGCAACCTGAATAGCTCATCGAATAATTCATCGTTATCAGTTGAAAAATCGTCACCATACCACCAAAACCAGTCACTCCCCTCAGCGGCATATATCTCATTCCACGCAAGTGCTAATTTATCCTCAGGTATTTTATTTTTGCCTGAATGCTCTACAAGGAATTCCCTTGTTCTTTTGATGTACTCCCAGCCGGTATTCTCTTCTTTTGACCCGATCCATATATCATAATTGCTGCATATCCACGATCCACTAAAAAGATTTTTAATAATTTCTTTTGGCGGATGCTGTACAAGATATTCTGAAACGGTAACACAATGAATATGATTATTATTGGTTATTTTTTCATATAATGTTGTAAGGAATTTTTTTCCGCCATCCGGATAATATTCCCAAGGATTCTCACCATCAAGTATAACATTAACAATGTGAGATGTTCCCTGCTCATTCTTATTAAGGTAATCCGATATTCTCGTAATATGAGAAATCAAATCATCAGCCGCTTCTTCTGGCTTAGCTTTAGAATAAACAAATCCAATAAGATCACTCAGTCCATGGTCCCTAAAAACTATGGCAACATTTTTACCTTTGTGTTCTGCTATATATGGTTTATATAGTGCTAGACCTTTATTTTTCGTTTGAATTGAGTTCATGAGAACTTCTTCGTCTGTTGCAATCCACTTGATACCACATTCATCTAGAAGAGGGATTAATTCGGGGCAGACAGACCCTTCACTTGGCCACATACCATTTGGTTTTTTCCCAAATAGCCTATTGTAATAATCGACACTTTTCTGTATATGTTTTAATGCATCGTCAGGAGCTCTAAAGCGTTCTGGAAGTGGAGCATGTGGCATTGAACGTTTTGCTATATCTGTATCAATAACCAATGGCAAAATAGGATGGTAAAAAGGACTCACCGTAATTTCGATTTGACCCTTATCCTGATAACTTTTATATACAGGGATTATTGTTTTCATCACCTCTATCTGAATATCTAATAGTCTATTCTTTTCCTTTTCAGTATAGTCCTTGCCTTTATCAATCATTTCCTGAACAAATGGAAAATCTTCCCGCGCTTTATAGCCAAACCACGTTAGATTAAAATATACTTGCAGGTCTCTGTAATCGTTTGTAGAAAATGATTTAACAATAACATCTTTATCCGCTTCATATTCGCGGAACCCCCTCTTTGACAACAGCTCCCAATAACGTGGATATGGCTTAATCATGGTATCCCAATTTGCCATAAAAAAATTAGTTAACAAAAAGTTTTTATCTTCATCTGTTAAATCATCGGCTACTTTTCGGGAACATATAAGACAATCGTCAAGGGCATTACCACACACATAATCTTCAATCTGCATTAAAAGAGATGGGACAAGATTAAATGTTTGATGAATATGGGGAAATTCTTTTAAGACGTGTACCATATCATAGTACCCCTTTATCGCATGGAGTCTTACCCATGGCATGAGATACTTTGATGAGAGCGGATCCTTATACACTGGCTGATGCATATGCCAGAGAAAATTTACATAAATATCGCTCACGCGGTTGTCTCCTGAAGGAATTTTGCAGCTTCTTCGGGTACTGTCGGATTAATATAAAAACCTGTTCCCCATTCAAAACCCGCAACCTTAGTTAACCGCGGCATGAGTTCGATGTGCCAATGAAAATCATGGTCTATTGTCGTCCAATATCCTGATCGCGGCCGCCTCACAGGTGCGGTGTGAAGAATGAAGTTATATTGAGGCCTGTTGAGTGCTTTTGATAATTTCAAAAGTACTGTCTTTAACATCTCGGCAAGTGAAACTATTTCGTGCGGCTGTATATTGTGATAATCAGGATGATGCCGCTTTGGAAGAATAGATAATTCGAAAGGAAATCGTGATGCGTAGGGACAGTATGCTATAAAGTGGTCGTTCTCAAAAACAACTCTGCTTTTTTGCTGTTGCTCTTCACGTATCATATCGCAAAAAACACACCGATCTTTATAGTTGAAATATTCTTTTGCACCATCAAGTTCTTCTTTAACTCGCTTTGGGGTAACAGGTGTTGCAATAAGTTGTGAATGTGAATGTGACAACGTTGCCCCAGCTGTAAATCCTTCATTTTTAAAAATCAGTATATATCGAAACCGGGTGTCATTCATAAGATCGAGTGTTCTAATTCTATAGGTATCAAGCACCTTTACTAAATGATCAGTTTTCAGAGATTTCATTTTTTCACTATGCTTTGGGGTTTCAATAATAACTTCATGAGCGCCAATACCATTCATTTCATCGTACATTCCCACGCCATGTTTTTCAAGCTCACCTTCCACACGCAATACAGGAAATTTGTTTGGTACTACACGAACATCCCAGCCTGGAGTATTTGGCTCTGTATTTTTATCGCGAAATGCAAACAATTCAGAAGATGTTTTATCTTCATTACCTTCGCAAAACGGACATCCTTTAGCATCAGTAATTGTTGGTTCAACATTAAAATCACTCGGTCTTTTTCCTCGTTGGGTAGAAATTATAACCCACCTACCGAGTACAGGATCTTTTCTTAGTTCAGGCATAGAATAACTCCTTTTAATATCTATTTGTTTATAGTATAAATTTGAACATATTCTTGAGCGGATTTTTTCCATGAAAAATCACACTTCATAGCATTTTCAACGACTGTATTCCATTTCGTTTTGTCCTTAAACACCTTCATTGCGTCTTTCAACTTATTGAGAAGACCCTTAGACGTATATCCATCAAACTTAAATCCATTGCCTTTTGGGCTTGATGGATTAAAATCACATATTGTATCATCTAACCCGCCGGTAGCTCTTACAACGGGTATAGTTCCATACTTCAAACTGTAAATCTGATTTAACCCACACGGTTCAAAACGCGATGGCATGAGAAAAAAATCACAACCGGCTTCTATCTTATGTGCCAATGCATTATTAAACCCTATCTCTATTCCGGCCATCTTAGGATATTTTTTTGCAATACCGGTAAAAAGATCATGATATTTTTGTTCACCTGTTCCAAGCAGAATAAATGCATATCCCATCGTGATAATTTCATCTATTGATTCCTCAATCAAGTCAAATCCTTTTTGGTCAGCTAATCGTGATATAACACCGATTACCGGCACTTTTGAATCAAGTGATAATTTATATTCTGACAGCAAATCCTGCCGACAGACAAATTTATCCGCATATTTATCTAAACTATAATTTTTAGCAATATAACGATCTTTTTCAGGGCTCCACTCATTATAATCAACACCATTAAGTATCCCATATAAATCTTTTTTACGGTTTTTTAATACACCCTCAAGACCACACCCATATTCAGGTGTCTGAATTTCTTCACAATATTTTTTACTTACCGTTGTTACGATATCAGCCCCAACAATACCTGCTTTCAATAAATTTATTTTACCATAATATTCTATTTCTTTTGAGGTAAAGGCATCCCAAGGAAGATTTGTTAAATGCATATCAAGATGCCAAAACAAACCCTGATACGCAAGATTATGTATGGTAAATATTGTTCTTACACCTTTATAAAATAAATTATCTTTCTCCAGATACTTTAAAAGTATAGGAACAAGTCCTGTCTGCCAATCATTTAAATGCATAATATCAGGTTTAAATTCGACTTTTTGTGCGAGTTCAATAATCGCTTTTGAAAAGAAGATGAATCGTTCAGCATTGTCTGCATAATCACCCTCTTTCGTTCTATATAATTCGTCCCTATCATAATATGAATCGTTCCCCACAAGATATACTGTTACATTTTTTCCAATTTTCGTTGTATATATGTCGGCATATATATCTTTATCGGATATTTTAACACTGATTGTTTTTCCGGTATTTTCTATCTTATATGAACCATTTTTTATCATTTTATAGTATGGCAGCACTACACATACATCATGTCCTAGTTTTTCCAATTCCAATGGTAATGCACCCGCGACATCAGCAAGGCCTCCTGTTTTTGCAAAAGGCGCAACCTCACTTGCAGCAAATAATATGTTTAACTTTTTAGACATACAAGCCCCTTTCTCATATCTGCTATTATCTTCACTCCTGATTATCTCTAATCATATCAAAATATTCTTCATAATGCTCAGCAACTTCACTTGAACTAATTATCACTGAAGACTCATTATTTTTCATTAGTGCTGAATAGCTCCAGTTTGTACTACCTATTACCGTTATATAGTTATCAATAATTATCAGTTTGCTATGTGTCGTAATATTAAGCGGGTCATTGTACACTAAAACCCCCGCTTTCTCAAGCATCCTTTTAACTTCGTTATTCTTTTTATTTAGCCCATTATTACGCGAGTCGCTACTTCTCTCTAATCGGGGGGTGCAAAGCAATAATATGAACAACTTGGCTGAAGCGATTTTGGAGCGAAACAAGGCACGAAGAGCTTGCGTATCCTCTGCGATACGCAAGCGATAAGCAACACAGTTGCAGCCCAAAAGCGACCAGCCCCTTCGGGGAGGCTCATCTTTGGTCGTCTGCTTCGTTGCTCCTCCTTGGCATACCGCATAGGGTATGCCGCGTCGTCACGCCTTACATTCGATTCAAAGATGAGCCTCCAAGTTTGTCATATTATTGCTTCGCACCCCCTTACCTCTACGTCGACATTCCGGGCTCGTGCCTCAATCAGATCCTTAATAAGCATATTTGTCTGACTCATAAACCTACCATGATAATATCGCGCCGAAAACATTATCACTTTAATGGATTTTTTTGCTTGCGAGAACAAAGTGTGCAGGTTTGTAAAATACGTACGGTTATCTATCGGATCTACCGAATCGACAGATAATGAAAATACATTATTAGCTGCTAACAGTATAATAATACAGTAGATACTTATTCTTCCGCAATATCTCAGCATGGCACTCTACACAGTTATGTACACTATCTCTTTTTCAATATTTTATTAATCTTCGGTATAATTTTTTTCATTGCTTCTTTGGGTGTCTCTTTACCGCTAAAGACCAGATCCAACTCGGGATTTATATAAAGATCAGTTGCCATTCTCCAATTTGGATTAAACGGATTATATGTCACATACTGTACAGCCTCATTAAGCATCTTTTTGTTTTTAGGCAATTTTGGACTGAGGGCCCAATGTGGCCCTTCCGCTATTTTCATGTTTGCCGGTTGCGCTAAACCTGCATCAGCAAAACGGATCTGTCCATAACTACCGCTCAATGCTTTGACTACTTCCCACGCAGCAGCAGGGTTTTTGCATGTTTTTAAGATAGAATACCCTGATCCTCCGGTGCCAAAACCTCTTATTCCCGTTGGCCCCATTGGAAACATAGCAACATCCCAATCAAATGTTGTTATTTTACGCAGCATAGGCACTTCCCATATCCCTGATGCAAACATAGCAATCTTCCCGGCCATGAACATCTGAACAACTTGCGTCCCAAGATTTGCCAATGCTGTTTGTGATGGGGATACCTTATATTTATTTATTAACTCCACATTAAAACGCAAACCCGCAAGCGATTTTGGATCATCTAACGTACATTTAGTTGGATTATCTATGTTATCGACTAAACTCCCTCCGTTAGAATAAATAAAATTTTGCCAGGCCCACGTATAGAAGCCGTACTGCACTGTCCTCCCATTTTCTACTTTAGTGAGTTTCTTTGCTTTATGAAGAAGGTCATACCAATTCCAGTCATCATTAGGATACTCTACCTTTTCAAGATCAAACAAATCCTTATTATAAAAAACACAAGCAAAAGGAGCGGTATCGCGTGGAATACAATATATTTTTCCTTTTTTAGTAAAGCGTGCAACAACTTCTGGGAAGAAACCATCTATGTCAAAATCTTTGTCGTTATCAATAAATGGCGTAAGGTCCATAAAAGCATTTTTGTCATAGAAATTAGCAAACATATCCACTTCTGTAAAAATAACATCTGGAGGCGTCCCCCCAGCGATACGCGTAAGAATCTTACTGATGTAGTCTGAGTAATTCGTATGTTGAATTTTTACGAATATAGTTGGATGGTCTTTCTGCCAGTTATCAATAGCATCTTGAATTATTTTTAACTCATCCGGTGTCCCCCAGCACCCAACACGTATAACCTTAACATTTTTTGCATGTGGAGATTTTGAAGTGCATCCATTAATGCATATAATGGATACAAATATAAGGATGAGTACAGATAGAAAAATCTTTGTGCGGCTATATATCATTTTTAACTCCTTTTCATGCTATTGGTTAGCAGGATTTTATTGCACGTGGTAAACACAAAAACGCATAGCTGTTTTCCACAGCAGTATTATGCTCTTATTTCCAGGTTATCCCTCCCAAAAAGTGTTTCCATTTTTCTTAATAGCAGCTCTGATGGAGTAACTTTGAAACGTTCGTTTGCGGATACAATTACGTCCTCACCGCTTGATAATGAAAGAGAAATGTATATAGGACATTTTCCGGGATTATTTTGGCACAAATCTTTAAATTCCATTATATTTTCTGTTTTATTTGAACTATCGGTAATACGTACTTTTATAGCTTTGGTGCATCTTTCTTTCGCTCTTTCTATATGATCAATTTCAGCAGCTAGAATTTTTGGAGTATCATCTTTTACGCTATTTTTCCCGACCACATATACTATGTTATCAACAGTGAGCATTGGGGAGCATTCCTCATAGACTGAAGGAAATACGAGAACTTCTATAGCCCCCTGTGTATCTTCTATAGTAAGTATTGCCATTTTTTCATTTTTTCTTTTTGTAACGGTATGTCGCACATGAGTAATGATACCACCCACTTTGACCTCTTCCCCGTCACGTATACTCAGGAGTTGTGAAGAGTTATGTGGAAGATACTGCAGAAGCAAATCTTCATATTTTTTTAATGGATGCCCGGTAATATAAAATCCGAGCAGCTCTTTTTCATATGCGAGTAATTCTGAATCTGTCCACTCATCAATCTGAGGAATTGTAAAATGAATGCTTTTTTTCTTTTCTTCATCCTGAAGCATATCAAAAAAAGATGCCTGTCCATTTTCCCTATCTCTTCGCGTAATACCCGCGACAGATAAAGCATCATCAAGTGAAGCAAATAATTGCGCGCGTTTAGATCCAAAAGAATCAAACGCCCCGCACTTAATGAGGCTTTCCGTTATTTTTCTATTTACAACACGCGAATCAGTACGTTCAAGAAATTCTATAAACGATACAAAAGGCCCGTTTCCTTTTCGTTCAGTCAAAATACTGTGTACTGCATTCTCGCCAACGTTTTTAATTGCCGCAAGACCGAAACGCACATCTTTATCACTAACAGTAAACTGAGCAAAACTTGAATTAATATCAGGTGGCAATATTTTTATTTGCATATGATCACACTCATTAATATATATGGTAATCTTTTCTGTATTACCCTTTTCACTGGTGAGAAGCGCTGCCATATATTCTTGCGGATAATTAGCTTTCAAATAAGCTGTGCGGTATGAAATAAGAGCATAAGCGGCACTATGAGATTTATTAAATCCATATCCCGCAAAATATGCCATTGTATCGAATATTTTTTCGCCTACATGTTTTTGGATTTTATTTCTCTGAGCACCTTTAATAAAGTATTCCCTTTGCTCAGCCATTGCTTCAGGTTTTTTCTTTCCCATAATTCTACGGAGGATATCACCTTCCGCCATTGAATACCCTGCAATAACATTAGCTACACTCATCACTTGTTCTTGATACAACATAATACCATACGTATCATTCAAAATATTTTCCAAAAGCGGATGATCATATTGTATTTTGGTTCTTCCATGTTTACGACTAATAAAATCGTCTAGCATATTCATCGGACCTGGTCTAAAAAGAGCTATAAGGGCAATAATGTGATCAAATTTAGAAAGGCCTATCCTTTTTGAGACATCCCTCATCCCGCTACTTTCAAGCTGGAACACCCCGATTGTTTGTGCTTGATTGAGCAAGTCGAATGTTTTTTTATCGTCCAGAGATATATGTCTAATATCTATTTTGATATCTCTCGTCCGTTCAATAATTTTAATTGCCTCACTGATAACGGTAAGAGTTTTGAGCCCCAAAAAATCCATCTTTAAGAGACCAATTTTTTCAAGATCACCCATTTGATATTGTGTTGTAATTTCACCATTCGAACCGCGTGTAAGGGGCACATTTTCTGTAAGTGGCTGTTCAGAAATAACAACGCCAGCCGCGTGCGTAGACACATTTCTTACAAGACCTTCTAAAGTAAGTGCATATTCGTACAGTTTTCTAAATCGAGTGTCTTTTTGAGCTATTTCTTTAAAAGAGGGATCAATATCAAAAACTTTTGATAGCGTAACACTTTTTTCTCCTGGTATCACAGTAGGTATCATCTTTGCTACTCTATCAACTTCTCCGTATTCAATACCGAGGACTCTACCCACATCCCGCACAACAGCTTTTGCCCCCATTGTGCCGAAGGTAATAATCTGCCCAACATTGTTCGCTCCATATTTTTTAGAGACATACTCAATAACTTCACATCTACGATCATAGCAAAAATCTATGTCTATATCAGGAAGAGAGACTCTGTCAGGATTCAAGAATCGTTCAAAAAGGAGCGCGTAGCGAATAGGATCAATATCAGTAATTCCTAATGCATACGCCACTATGCTTCCCGCTGCGGATCCTCTTCCAGGACCCACAGGAATACCCTTTTCCCGCGCAAAATGTACGAGATCCCAAACAATAAGAAAATATGACTCATAATGCATCTTTTCAATTACTGACAACTCATGATCTAATCGTTCATTTATTTCAGTGTTACGCTGCTCATATCTATTTTTAATACCTTCATCACACAATGCTCTTAAATATTTTCGTTGGGTTTCACCTTTGGAAACGGGATAATGCGGCAAATACTTATTATCAAATGAGAATTCAAGATGACATCTATCAGCAATTACCGTTGTATTGTGTAGCGCTTCAGGGACATCCTTAAAAATAGCCGCCATTTCCTTTGGTGACTTAAAGTAAAATTGATCATTAAATAATTTTAGACGTTTTTCTTCTGCGATAGTCGTTCCTGTTTGAATGCATAATAGCGCATCATGAGCAAAAGCATCTTCTTTATTAACGTAATGGCAGTCATTTGCAGCTACAACACCCACGCCAAATTCCTTTGCTAAAGATATCAAATGAGGCATAACTTTTTTCTGCTCAGGAATACCATGGTCGTGGAGTTCAATATAATAATTATCTTTTCCAAAAACATTCTTATAAAAATCAATGGCATCTTTTGCCTTTTTATAATCTTCATGCATGAGCGAATATGCAACTTCACCTTTAAGGCACCCGCTCATACAGATAAGTCCACGTGAATACTTGGCAATAACCTCTTTATCGACCCGCGGTTTGTAATAAAATCCTTCTAGATGGGCAATTGAAGATAATTTAAGTAGATTTTTATAGCCTTCTAAGTCTTTAGCTAGCAGTACAAGGTGGTGAGATGCGTCTCTGATTCCGCTTGGTTTTTTGTCATGCCTGCTTCGCGGAGCAACATACATTTCAGAGCCAATAATTGGCTTTATTCCCGTATTCTTGGCTTCGAGGTAAAATTGTATCGCCCCATGCATATTCCCGTGATCAGTAATTGAAACAGCGCCCATACCATATTTTTGAGCTTGCTTGCATAAGTCTTTTACCCTACAGGCACCATCAAGCACACTATACTCGGTATGAACATGTAAATGGACGAAATTTGGACTGCTCATTTGCTTATATTAACTTCTATGGGAGAATTACTTTAATTTTGTTATTGTACTCATATTATTTTTACCTACTCTACGGTAATTGTCAATACATTGTCATATTATATTATAGCACCTAGTACTTTAAAATTCCAATGATCCCCGAGAGGACTATACCCAGAGAAATTTATTAATAAATTTCATGGGCGTGAGATGAGCATTACCCCTAACAATCTATCACACAGTGCATTACGAATACTTGCAAAACAAAAAGAAAGCGAAGCCTTTAGGCGCGCGGATGAAACTCACGATGAATACTTTTGAGACGATTTTTATCAACATGTGTATAGATTTGCGTAGTAGATATATCAGCATGGCCCAACATTTCCTGAACCATTCGCAGTTCTGCCCCATTGGACAAAAGATGTGTTGCAAAAGAGTGCCGCAATGTATGAGGAGTCACATTTTTTGTAATACCCACAGAACATGTATAACCTTTTACCATATTCCATATTGACTGGCGAGAAAACCCCTTACCAAGACGAGTAAGAAAAAGCTCTGTTGTAATGAGTTCTTTTCTCATTTGAGGTCTTACCTTATTAAGGTATTCAATTACATATTTTATCGCCTTAGACCCAACGGGAACGATTCTTTCTTTAGATCCTTTGCCAAGACATTTTAAAAACCCTACATCAAGATTTACATCTGTAACTTTTAAATGAACAACTTCTGAAACACGCATTCCCGTTGCATACATTAGCTCCAATATTGCTTTATCACGTATTCCTTTAGGTTTCTTTGTATTAGGCCCGTTGAGTATTTTTAATACTTCTTCTTCAGATAATGTATCCGGCAATGTTTTCCACATTTTAGGAGAATCTAATGTGCCGGTAATATCCGTAGCGATCAACCGCTCTCTCATCATGAAGCGAAAAATAAGCTTAATTGAAACAATATTCCTTGCTATTGAAGGGGTACTGAGACCATTTTGCTTGAGATCCATTATGAAATCGACAATATCGTTACGATGAACATTATTAAAAGAATCTATTTTATGTGATTCGAGATATAAGATAAACTTATTAATATCATGCCGGTAACTCGCAATTGTATTCTTTGAGAGTCCCTTTTCAGAAGATAAATATATGAGAAACTCATCTAATATTATTCTCACAAGTATTCACTCCCCAACATAAGGGTTATGTTGTTTTTCATGACCAATTGTTGAATGCGAACCATGCCCGGGATAAACAACCGTCTCATCAGGAAGAACAAACAGTTTCTTTTCAATCGAACATTTTAAGTCTTCAAATGAACCATAAGCCAAATCAGTTCTCCCAACTCCTTCATGAAAAAGAGTATCCCCCGTAAGCACATATCCACCATTTTTATCGTACAAAGAAACGCCACCGGGAGTATGCCCCGGAGTATGTATTACCTTTATCTCCATATTGCCAATTTTGATAGCTTCACCATCATACAGCTCCTTATCAGGAGGGATATTTCCAGGGATAAGAACACCAAGAAGCGGTACATACTTTTTAGGGTGAACAAACATATCAACATCATTAGTATGAATCATCACAGGAATTTCTTTTCCGTATTTCTTTTTAAAATCAGCTATCCCGCCGATATGATCATAATGTCCATGAGTACAAATAAGATAGTGTACAGTAAGGTCATTACTGACAATATAATCAGAAACCATTTTTGATGTACCGCCCAGATCTACTACCGCCGCACATTTAGTATCATCACAGCTCAACACATAACAATTCGCATCAAGAGGTCCCACTTCAAACTTTTTAATCATTATTCACCTATATATATTTTAGCATTTCTGTTTTGAGAATGTATTCGCTGCAGAATAGTAACTGAAAGCACTGCACCGAGAGTATTAGCACACACGTCATAAAAACAAGCATATCTTTCTGGAACAAAATACTGGTGAAATTCATCGCTCATCCCAAAAACTACCGCACAGATAATCGCGCCACTATTTGCATATTTATTAAGGAATTCATTTCGAGAATACATAAAACTTCTTCTTATTAAAAGTGCGAAAAGTGCATAGACAAGAACATGTATTATTTTATCTATATTAACTATTCTCGCTGAAGAGAAACAATTAAGTGAAAAAGATGATAAAACAAAAATCACTATCGCCATCAATAGAGATGGCATCCAATTAGGGGTTGAGAAACAATAATATCCCCAATTTGGAGGCTCAGATTTGAGCCGTAGGCAAGGCGTGACGACGCTGGCGTACCCTTTGCGGTACGTCAAGGAGGAGCAACGAAGCAGACGGCCAAAGATGGACCTCCCCAGAGGGGCTGGCCGCTTTTGGGCTGCAACTGCGTCACTCATCGCTTGCGTATCGCAGGGGATACGCGGCACTCTTCGTTCCTTGCTTCGCTCCAAAATCAGCTCAGCCAAATTGGGGATATTATTGTTTCTCAACCCCTCAACAAAATGAATCACGGTAAATACCTTTTATTTTTTCCAGTGTACATTATCTTCCAAAAGACAATCGTTCAGCGATTATTTTCGGCAAACTGGCATCTATTATCCTATCCTGCGTTCGCTGTATCTCATAGGGTAATCTTTTAACATTCACGCTATTTGTGTCTGTATCGTAAATCACTGCGCACGCATCAGGATTTCCATCTCGCGGCTGACCGATACTTCCCACATTCACTATAAATTTGTAGTCTCCAGCCAATGGGTAATCTCCTTCATCAACCGGAATAAATATTCCGTCACTTCTAAAGATCCCGGGATAATGTGTATGCCCAAGAAAACATACTTTTGTCTCTTGAAAACGAAAACTCATATCTGCCTCATCAATACTCATGATGTATGTCCATTTGTCAGGAATGTCTAATGATGCATGCACAACACTAAAATCATTTTCATGCGCTATAAGATCAAGGGATGCAAGAAATTCATAATTTTCCTTTTTGATTACATTTTTTGTCCATATAACCGCTTCACGTGCAAAAGGATGAAAATTTGTAATATCCGTTTTTCCTGTTACGGCCTGATCATGGTTTCCCGCTACAACTGGACATCCCAAACCTTTTACCACTTCGATACATTCATTCGGACTTGCCGCATAACCCACTATATCCCCGACTGAAACAAACTTATCAACCTTGTCCTTTAAATACGCGTGAACAGTTTCTAACGCTTCGAAATTACTGTGAATATCTCCCAATATCCCATATTTCATATTCTATACTCCCCGGCACCTATACTACGAATCATTTGTCTCATTCTTAAGAAATAACTGTCTGTTTATTATGGTAAGCCATTTACTCCACTTTTGCCCTTCTTCACGAGGACCGCAAATAACATTCTTATACGCATTCACCTGCGAATCAAGGTTGTCACAATGATACACAACGCATGCCTCTAATGTTTGCGGCAGAACAGGAGACCTTTGCACATATTCGCCTTGATGACTGAGAATAATATGCTGCAGATTCACTGCAATATCTTCTGGAAATCCATCTATAGCTTGTATATGCCCCATTATATAATCATTTCCCTGAATAATATGCCCTACGAGCCTCCCCTTATCAGTATAATCGAACGTAATATCATAAGACAATTCAAAAACCTTACCACAATCATGGATAAATGCACCCGCCAAACACAGATCTCTGTCCACCTCAGAGTGCAGATCACACGTTGTATCACATAACTGCATCACTTCATACGTATGTTCAAACAATCCACCGAAATAAGAATGATGCCACTTCCCGCCGCCGGGAGCCTTTTTAAAGTTACCCATAAATTCTTTATTATCCTGAATGGATCTTATAAACTTTTTTATCCATGGGTTTTGAATTTTTTCCAGTAGACTCATCATACTTGTCTCAATTTTGCCAATATCTTCAACGGACCTCAAAAGATCACTAATGGAATATTCATCATCATTAATCATTTTTATATTCCTAAGAGTTAACTGCGGCCCGTTATAATTACCCACATCTCCCTCAACCCATACAATATCACTCTGATCCAAAACTTCACGAGCGGGACTTACATTGTCCCATAGCACACTATTTATTGCGCCTGTTTTATCTGACAACGTTAATGCTACGTACGGTTCACCATTTTTTTTAGCTTTATACTCCTTCTTTGCAACCACAAAAACACTGGAGACTTTATCTCCAACCGCAATGTTTTTAACGAAATCGCTCTCAGCTTTTTTCATTATAACCACCTTATTATTAACTTCCGCTCATTTTGTTTTTTAATCTCTTAAGAATTCGTTGTGCCGGCCCATCAACGCCATCTTTTGCCTTCAGCACTTTTTCCCACGTCGCATACGCACCACGATAATCACCGCATTTTTCATATGCATGTGCAAGCATGCGATCAACCCATAAGGGATGTTTATACCCAACAGCATTTTTAAAATAATACAGAGACTCTTTATAATCTTTTACCTTATAGTAATACAACCATCCTAACTCAAAATAGAGTTCATACGTCTTATCATTATACTGCAAACCATCTTTTAAAAATAATATTCCTCGATCAACCCACTTCTGTCTTTCATGTTCCTTATCTGATTCACTGGGGCATTTTTTTACAAGCGGCTCATGCGGTATTGTCTTCAATCTCAGTGATGTCTCATGAGAACAACCTTCTCCACAGTTATCGTGCGCATGTAAATCAGATTTATTATCTTCTTCCCCCTCATGCGCAACTTTATGACTGACATTATACGCCATATGCCAGCCGCCAATAACCCATGGTTGTATAAACTGCGGTTGTAATCTCGTAATTAAATAATACATAGGCACAAGCTTATACCATTGACTTGTATGCCAATAATGATCGCATTTCAACCATAAGAGGTCTGCCACCACACCCCTAAACCCTGAAACAAGCGCCGCAGATAAAAATCCCCCCAAAGGAACTTCATTTGAATAGACTTGTGTCAGTTTAAGCCCATAACCTTTATCTATTCTCTCATTCTCAAGGCTGTTACCATATTGAGCGAGCACCTGATATGCGATTAGCATCGAAATAAAGACTATGATATAAATACGATATATATACAGTATACTTTTTATCATAACCTTATTGTCGTTGTTATAAGTCTTTTTTACTAAAATGAATAGATGCTAAGGTCAATGTTATAGAAGAATATATAAGCGCATAGAGAACACTCTTCACAATATATATCCACGGGACAGCGATACCAATCGCTATAGAATCTGATATATCAAATATAGCTAAATTCGGTATACAATGTGCCATCACAAGTAATGCTGATTTTGATAGAGCAAAATCAACATATCTTGTAATTATCTCACTGATATATACGGAAAGATGCCCCAGTATATAAAATATGATGCTGATAAGCACTGCCAGAACATGCGTCGTTGTAAGAATATTAAAAAATATTGAAAATGCCGTCACAATAGAAAATTTAAAAAATAAAAGAACTATTGGTTTTACAATAGTGAAATCGATCATCCCTTCTTTAGCATATAGAATTGCCATAAAGACAGGTATCATACAGACGAAGGTAACGCCCAGCGTAAACAAAACGCCAAGATATTTTGCGACAATATATTCGTACCGCCTAACCGGTTTTGAAAGTATCACATATAATGTATGCTTTTCCATTTCAAGAGACACAACAGATATCGGCAGGAATATTGAAACAACGATACCTATAATCGCGATAGAACCAAGCATAAAGTCTTTAAGAAGCTTTATTTCTTCGCCGTGAGTCATATACTTAAAAAAAGTCGCTGCGCATACGGAAAGCATCAGAAACACAAACAAGGCAACAAGTACTTTATTTCGAATACACTCTAAAAATGTGTAATACGCTATGACAAGCATTCTCCTCACTCTGCACCGCCTATTGTAGCAATGTAAAGATCTTCTAATGATTCTATGTCATTTGCATTAATTGTTCTCATTAATGCCCCTTGATTTAATATTGATACTGTATCACAGAGCTTTTGAGCATACATAAGTTGATGTGACGAGAAAACTATTGTTACTCCATTATTCTTAAATGACTCTAACATTTTAACAAAATCCTTCAACCCGACAGGATCAAGCCCTATGGTAGGTTCATCAACAATGAGTAATGAAGGGTTATTAATAATTGATTGGGCAACGCCTAATCTTTGCAACATTCCTTTGGAGAATGTTTTTAATTTTCTTTCTCGGTATTTGTAAAGATCCACAGTATTTAAAACATCATTCACTCTCGTCTTTAATTTTTTTCCTGTAATCCCATACAAACGGCCAAAAAAATACAGAATTTCCTCAGGGGTAAGAAAATCATAATAATAGGTCAATTCAGGTAAATATCCAATCCTCGTTTTATGCGATGTTTTTGGCGTTTCACCAAAAAGCTTAATTGTGCCTTTATTTGGATACAAAAGCCCAAGTATAAGTTTTATAATAGTTGTTTTCCCGGACCCATTAGGGCCAACTAAACCGTAACACACACCTTCAGTAATTCTTATACTTATGTCATTAATTCCAACATGTCTCGAAAACATTTCAGAAGAATATATCTTCGTAACATTATTAAATTCAATTATAGATCCATCACTCATTATTTATCCCGTCATATCTCACGCAAACTAAAGTTAATACTCTACTCCAAAAGAACGATATTTGCCGGTAGCAGGAAAATATTCTATATCAGAAGATCTAATATATCTTTCCAACTCACCCGTTTTTATTTTATGAAGAAATTGCTCTAAAATTTCCATATTTCCTTCAGCAACAACCTCTACTGAACCGTCTAAAAGATTTTTTACAAACCCCTTAATATTATAATCATACGATATGCGAACAACAGTAAATCGAAAACCTACGCCCTGCACTACACCGTGAAACAGTGCGCTAACCCGCTTATTCTCTGCCACTACAATCACCTTATTTTTAATAATAACACCGCGACATATTACTTTAGATTATACTATGCATTAAAACATAAGTCTATGGATCTTTTGTGAGCAAAAATCGTAATTCGGTCATTACGGGGAGCACAGCGTTCACGTGACCACGTTGTCGCGTGGTACATGACTCATGTGGCACGACAATCTCAATATAAGCACTTAAAAGTCAACGTTCATCATTTTTTCATTATGCAGCCAAATCTACTTCAACAGCTGTTTCTTCTTCCAATGACTTCTCTTTAATTCCATCCTCTAATAACAATTCTACGTACATGCCCCGCAATCTTTCGTCACTATTTAGTATGTTTAATATTCTGTCAAATTGCGCTTTATAACCGGCAGATCTAAGCATTTTTCCAAATACTATTATTTGATCTCTATCTGTTTTATACATTCTTCTGAATGTATTTAACAAAATTTCTCTAGATAAAGAACTCAAAACCAGTATCAAATCATTGTATCGCTGCATATTACCTTTAATAAGTTCTCGCCTTCCGAGAAATGAATTTCCAATAGAATAATCTTCATCCAGACCATTAATCAAAGTTTGAGTAATCATTACAGCCTTATTAACATCAATTTTCCAGACTTCGTCGATAAGATGGCCAACCATTGGATGTAGTTCCTGCTCATAATATTCTGTTTTTGTTATACGATCATGGATCCATTCTCTCCATAATGATCCCCACAAAAACTCCATATTTCTTGATCCCGTCAAACCTAAAATCATATCTATTACTATATTTAAATCCAACTCCTTGAATATATATGCTGTTTCTTCCACTGTAATATTCTTCGCAGGTATTATTTTGAACGTTAACTGCGGCACAATCATAACAACAATATCTTCACTCATACCGTTGAGAATATCAGCAAATAATTTATAATCCTTAGTTATCAAATCCTCGAGAATTTCAGGATAACTAAACTGTGCTGCCTTTATCTGGTCTTCTAATGGCATATACCTGAATAAATCGATTAAATTTTCGCGAGCAATCAGATCTAACTCTGTAAGCTGTCCAAGAATTGATAAAACCAGCTGCATTGGATCAAGCAACGATTTATCCTGTCTATCTGTAAGTTTTTTAAACATTTCAATTATTTTATCGTCACCTTGTAATTTAAGTAATAAACTAACGGCTTTTGAAGGATCTAATGCTAGTTTTACAACCAATTCACTTAACAATCCGATTTCTTTTTTATATTTTTCATGTTTTATTTTATTTTTTTCTAGCGTACGTCCGAACAAATCAGTGCTAATTTGATAGATTGCCTCACCATAGCTCACACTTGACCTCAATTGTTTTACTTCACTTTGATCAAGGTTATATTTTACTGAGACACTATCCACCAATGCATTCAATACATTATGGTTTTCCGGACACGAAAGACTATAATCTTTTCTCATAGCTTCATAAATGTCTTTACAGGCTTTATACATAGGGCGATCCATTCCCTTTATCTCTAACTCCTTAAGATTTAAGCACGTCCATATCCATGGTGATTGATCCAATTTATAAAGCCCTCTTTTAACATAGACTACAAAATTTACTGCCTTTGGCAGTCCCATTGAAATTTCTATTTCGGCATCTGTCGCTGGACGCTGTACTTCCTTTGGAATATATTTATACACATCAGATTTTAGATAGTTTTTAACTTCCTCTCTAATATCTCTTCCTCTAAATGTAATTGGCATAATTAGCTGAGGACTCTGATCACCGTCAACATATTCCTTTAAAAGCTGATTCCCTTTTACTTCTCCAATAGCATCAAGCACACCATCGCATATATCCGTCATTTCAGCGCTGTTTTGCAACGTGGGAAACATTTCTTCAAGCTCCTGCATTCTTCCACATATAATTGCGATAAGGCGAGCCAAGTTTGCATCCGGCATGATATTTCCTATATCATTTATTTTACCCTTACCGTCTTTCCATGTAGTGTTGTAGGGATTAACATCATTATTTGCCAGCTTACGCGCGCTTTTCTCAAACAGACTAAATTGTATTTCAACATGTTTTCTTACTATGTCCTTCCAAAATCTTCTAAATTCTTCCGGGGGCAATTTTGAATGTTTCTTTACATATTCATGCATAGTTACGCCATCAAGAAGTTCCTCAGTCCAAATACAGATATCATCTTGTTTTCTCTCACACCCTAAAGTCTCTACATTAGGATTTCCTATCAATTTCAGATACATCTTCTCCTTCTCAATACATCCTTCTTTGAATCCATCCTTATATATTTCTCCGGTAAATATCCTTGGATTGATGACATTTATTAAGAATTTATAGCTCTTACCATCTTTAGTTTCCACTCGCGCTAAATAGTTATTTTTTTGTGTTCCCCGGGCAAAATAACTTATATACACTTTTTGGATATCCTCTTCTTTTACCAAGACACCATTTATAACAAACAGCGCTTCCCTAACAAAAAGTGAATCCTCTAAAACTTTTAGAACAGTTCGCTTAACAAATTTTGAAGCTTTTACGTCTTCAATAATTTCTTTACGAGCACTTTTATCATTCACATACCCATGTTGTTTTCTTACGCTTTTTATAAGTTTTTCATCATCACTTTTTTTATTTATGGGATCATTACTAACAGTAATATACTCATTTTTTCTCTTCCAATTTCTTTTTGTGACCTTGCTTTCACCTAAGTAATCACATAGATTATTCCTGATATTTTCTATTGATCGTGCGGCAAGTTTGCTCATCTTTCTAGCCACACTTTGCTGGACGTTTTTTTCTTCATCGTATTTTTGCCGATCATCAGAATCCAAGCCCCAGGCAGCACTATCAGAATACAAATACCACCAAACCAACTCTGATCTAATTTCCCTGTACAAATCAGGGCTGGACACCCTTACATTTCCAAGCAGCATAATTTTAAAGCTTACATCATCATATAGTTCTTTACTGAATACTATTTCTTTTTTTTCTCTTACTCGTCTTAAATAATCAACTATAGCCCTTCCAAAGAAGGGATTTCTTATCATCGGCAATGACCTGTTGCTTGATAAAAGAAGCAGTGCTCTGGCAGCATGCGATTTTAGCTTCATATCAAAATCTGAACTTGCCAGTATTTCTTCCAGTTTTATTCTAATTTCATTACCGCCCACGATAGTCATTTCCGGAATTACTTCATCAAGAATTGCACTATCCAGATCAACATCTACAATGCCTCCAAATTCCTGCTTTTTCAAATCGATTGATGAAAATATATCAGGTAAATATCCATCCCTAAAACATATAAGTGGTTGTTCAAAAACATCCTCGAGAATATCCGCAACCTTAATAGGTTCGTCAAAGATCATATCTATGTTATTATAATCATAGTCTTCTATAGCCTTCTTGAAATCAATTATTACTTCTGTCTCGTCAACTTCTACAGAATTCTCTAAAAGCGCATTAATTCTCCAACTCAGCCTTGGATTAACAGACTCATCCGTTGCAAGCAAATAAGCTGCCCTTATCCTCTCTTTAACACCTTTATCTACAGAATCAAGAAAATTCAAATAAGGTTTTGTGTTATATTTTTTATTTGCTAACAAAGATAATGTTCTCCTTACTTCTCCTTTGTTTCCCTCGTTCATCCTTTCAAAAACATCCAAATCAGCAAGAAGCACGGCCATTTCTCTTATAAGCGGATCATACACATGTCCCGTTAATTCTTCATGAAGCTGTGGATGGTTAAACTCATGGTTCATAGCAAGCGTCATAAATGGATAAATATCCACATCCGGCAAATCAAATATAACCTTATCTATGACTATTTCATATATACCGGCTTCGTCTCTATCAATACCTGCAAGATTAAAAACATTTTCAGAAATTCTAAAACGTACTTCTTTAAGAAATTCCTTATATACGCTTTGGGCCCTCATGGACAAAACTCTGAACAACGTTTTTATAAGGCTTTTTATTCTTTCATTTAAGAAACCCCGCTCAAGTTCTTTTTCAATTACCATCTCACCTTTCTCACCCAACCTTATAACTACTACATCTTTTTGCATCACCAATTCAACTTTTTCAATAAAATCAATATAACCTTTTTTTCTTATAGGAATACTTTCCATGCCAACATCGATATCTCCCTCGACAAATTGTTTGAACAAAATATTGTCTGGGGCTGTTGATGATCCCGCTTTTTTTGCCAGAAAAGAAAAAAGCCTGTTGAATAGATCCATGAATTTATCTTTAGATAAATTATTAAAGATAGATTGCGGCGCGAGAACATATTTAGATTCTGAGACTTTTGATGAAGGTGTAAAATAGTCAGCATATACAATAAGCGGGATTTGAAGCAGTAAACATAGCATAACACAGTACGCTACACATTTTATACAGAATGTATTCTTATATAACCTAACAAACAATAACACAGCGTCCTCCTTTTTGGAAAGCGCACAATCTTTTTAAACTAACTCATTGCATATAAATACTTTAACTATATACAGCCTACATATGTTACATTATGCAGCGTTTCCTGTAAGAATTTTTGATATGGGAACAGGTGTTATAACCCTTGGAAGTTCTGCCGGCTTTGTTAATAATTTAAGTATCTCTTCTACAGAGACATTGCCTTTCCCAATCTCTATAGCGACTTTTTTTGCCATTTCTTTTTCTGGCATATCTTTAGAAAATATTCCAAGCGGCTTTAGCCCCTCAAAAACATCCGCATTCCCAAAATCTATTGCTTTTTCCGTGCTCATTATTTCCCTTCCATGTGCGGTACATTTTCTAATTACCTTGTCTATAGACAGTTTTTTACATCCAAGATCCAACTGTATCTTTTTGGCAATTTCATCTTTAGTCATTTCTGTTTTTCCATGTAACAAAAGACTGCTGAGTGCATCCAAAAATACAGGGTTATTTGCTGAGATATTATGATCTTTTAATATTGAAGAACCTCTTTTTCTAATTATCTCTTTTAATTTTAATAGAAAACCACTATCTTTTCCAACCTCAATAGCCGCTATACGGTCAGGATCATCTATTTTGTATTTAGCATACATTGATAATTTAGGAATTATTAACGGTTTTATGGTCTCTTTTACATCAATTTCATGCAGCTCTAATCCTGCTTTTGATATCCGCTCTTTTCCTGAACTCTCTAAATTCTCTATAATATCAATTATTTTTATCTTTTCGGACCCTAATAAAACATAAAGAGCTATACGATCATCCAAAGATTTAAGTTCTGCAGAATCCCATCGAAGCTCGTTTGCGGCCCTAAAAATAGCTTCCATATTATCAGGTATTATTTCAATATCGTCATCATGTAGTATTTTCCATCCTCGACCGCTAAAAACGATATTGGCAACTTCATCAATATCAAGCAGTCCAAAATGCATGGCTAAACAGCATTCCTGCAAAAGATTTGCTCTTCTGAAACCCCAATTCATCATATTGTAAAACTTAAGAGATGAAGCTATTTCGTCATCTGTCAACATCACTTGCGAATATGATTCGGCGGTAATTCTATGCCTCAATTGATCAAGCTTAGATTGGTATATTTCCTCAAGACCCTCATCTGAAACACCCTCTAGGAGCACCATTACCGCGACCCTAGACTGCAAATTGGTTGCAGGTAATGATTTATAAGCCATTTTCTTGGTTCCTTTCCCGCTTTCAATATATGGAATAATTTTATTCAACTGCCTTTGTAGCGCAAAACTAGGTTCTCCTTCTTGTATCTCTACCACATCACCTGTTACCAACTTTTCAGAAAAATTCGTTATTAATTTACCGTTTATAAGAATTCTTGACGGTTTAAGTATGTAATTTTTAAATATTCTAATATCTCTTCTGGTAAGAATATCAATAATCTTGGGCCTCGTATCGTTCTTATCTGACACATTTTTTGGAACACCATGAATAAACTCAATAATAATATACTTTCCTTGTTTCATTTTCTTTTTATATCTAAATCTAACAAATTCACTATTGGCGATTTGCGGTTCACTATTTATCCTGAGGATGCGTGTTTTAAGATCTGTGGTAGAGTCATAAACTACGTTAGCTGCATCTAAATCATATCCCAGTTTTCTGAGCTTGTAAAATGCATGCAACATAGTGCCGGTAAATCCCTTTCTATGCATGTCGGGTGTCTGCATTTGCAGCTCAACCGGTAACTTTTTCCCTGCTAATCTCGCCTGAGCAAATCTTTCCAAAGCGCTTTTTACAATACTTGGCGATTTATATTCACCGATTACCTGCTGCATTATTTTTTCATCTATTAAGTCTTGAAGTGCCGGCAAATTACCGGAAACTTTTCTAGCAACAGCGGTTGAATAAAACTTCTCCCCGGGTGATATTCTTTGAAGAAACGGCAATTTCCTTAAAAGAATAAGATCCTCTTCATTTTTTACAACAATTGTTCCGCGCAGGAGATCCTGTAGATCGGCAATACCTTCTAATGAGTTTTTGTATGATCGGCCGCGATCTTCAGCATAATATTTTATCTTTTCATCAATACTGCTCGGATCTTTAACACAAAAAGTCACTTCTGCATCAATCTTTTTGTCCAACTTTACCTCTAACTCTTTTATTTCATTTTTAATCTGCGCGTTAAATATATCCGCAAACACAGAAAGATCTTTATAATGCACACCAAATGTTATATTTATCTGCCGCAAAATAGCTCTATACTGTTTTTTATGGACATTACGCCAGGATAGATTTTTCATAGTATTTGAAAAATGTGTTAACCCAAGCTGTTCTGAAAGTATGGAATATATATTTATCAAAAGGTTATAGCGGTTATAAAAATCAGCTCCCATTTCTTCTCTTGCTGAAAGAAATTGATTTATCCGATATGCCATTAATAGCAACAATGGCTCAACTGTATCCCCAACATATTTAGTTAAGTAATTTTTGAAATTTTGCATGTATATCTCTTTTACTTTTATTCTTTTTCTTAATGGCGGCATAAATTCCAGACTATTCAATTCTTGAAAAGTTTTTATCCATCTCCACACTATATCTGGTATCTTTTTTATTTTGCGCGTTTTAACTTTATTCCTATCTATAGCAAATAGCAACGCGGCCACTGTTACCTCATGACCTACTTTAACATCTACAGGTTCTGTAACAATTATTGCAAGATTCAACGCATCATCTATAAGAAAACCACCATCCTTCTTTTCTTTATTACCATACTGAGCATTCGCTATTTCAAATGCTGCCTGTATGCTTTCTTTAGCTTCCGGGTCATCGAACTTTTTAATTAAGGATGATACGACATACGTCCTCATACCATTTCTAAGATTAACATCCTTCAAACCATCTCGATAAACCAAAATAGTATTTCCTTTGAATGATGCCCTGTCTTTCTTGCTCATTACCGCATACCTTGCCCACCCAATATCCAACAACTCACCAATAACGCTTTTTGATACATATTTAAATGTTTTTGGAGTTATGTACGCTTTAGCTATCAGATTTTTTTCAAGTAAAGACGGAATTACATCATTATACACATACCCCGCCCCTGGAGACGCTTCACCAGTATCAGGATCAGTCAATATGCGTTCAACCACTGATTTTATTTTATCTTCAGATTTCAGCTGATTAAAATACTCTTTCGAAACATATCCAATTTCGATATCACTTTCTTCTAATCCGCTTACAGGGATTATCTCTCCCTCAGACGCTAAAAGTTCAGTCATGTTTTTATATAAGTAAACAAATTTATTATGACCTGTATTTACCGGAACAAAAATATCTTTATCAAGCAGTACGCTTATATCTTCTTTTTTAACGATCATGATGCGAACAGCAACTTCTCCACTAGCTTTTCTTTCATAAATACGTATAAAGTTATCATTAGATATTGAGTCCATAGCAATATCGTACGGCCAATAAACAATTACGCCTTCTTTATCAAAGCCCCTGCACAGTTTATTTCTTCTCTCCAGGTCATCTATATCACTTACTAATATTCTTACTTTATGCGTGTCGGATGCCAACGTAAGCGGCACATCCCTGTACCCGCCTTTTATACTTGCTGCTTCATCAAAAAATGCTGTTTCAATCAAAATCATTTCTCCATTTCTATCAAGCCAATAAACATACAATCCTTTTTTTTCCAATTCAGCACATGTTGCTCTTTTACAAAAGGCCCGCTTAGACTTACCGGCATCATCCCCAAACAAAACAGTTTCAAAATCATCATTAAGAAGAAGCTTACTGCTATCAGTTTTATCAATATAGATTTTTTGACCGCCTTTACCTACAAATCGCGAAATTAATCCTGCCTGAGTCAATTCTTCTATTGATTCTGTGGCGATATATTTGTTGTTATATATTTTTACAAGCGGGGCTTCTCCTATATCTTTATCTGTCAATTGATCCATTACACTTTCTATATAATTAAGATTTTCTTTATCCATATTTAAACGATCAAGCATCATTTCCGGGGTTTGAGCAATAAAACGATCCATTCGCGAATTCATTCTCACTATATGTTCAACTTTCTCCTTAACATTCATGCCACTGGTTTCTTTATCAATAAGTTCTTCTCGTTTTTTGAATACCCCATATATTGCGGGTGTAAGTTTATTAAGAAAACTCTTATATTCATTTTTGAGGTTTTCAGCAAACTTTTTCCTGCCCTCAATCTTGCTTGTGTCACTATCAAGAAATTTTTCAGTTTTACTGAAAACATCTTTTATTACACTATCAATATATTGCTGCATTTCCGGGACTGCTATTAGATCACGATAAGGATGAGATTTATCAGAGGCTGTATCTATCTTATTTACAACATATAAAAGAGTTGTCAAAAAGAACATACTCTTTAAAGTGCCTACATCGACATCTTCATCTGCGAGCATTTTCCATGGCATTTTATGGTATTTTACCAGCCACATTTCTTCAGGTGTGGTTTTTATGAGTTGCGAATTGCTTTCAATTATTCCTACTGACTTATTCTCATACGTCTTTAATTTTGCGGAATCCTCTGAGGAAAGTTTACCGGGGCGTTTTATGATATTTTGCACTTCATCTATACGTTTCCATACATCATGGGTTAGGCCTGCCATTTTAAGTGCTCGAATTTGATCTGAGGTAAAATTAAAGCGCGAGGCAACCATAACGGCTAACGTAGAAACCCTCCTGACATGCCATTTGAGGATTGTATCATCATTCGGATACAATGAAATGCGGGCAGCTTCAGCAACGCTATGAATGCCAATATCCCATACTGTTTCATCTGTTTTTATATGCATCTTCTTAAATTCATTTGAAATCCAAGCAAATACACGACGCACGATATCTTTACCAAGAAAAGCAAGTGCACCGATTGCGACAACCGCCAATAATTTCCAGTTAAAAATTTGATCTACTGCCCCGCTGATTGTCCAGTCACCGGCCACAGCCATCAGCGGCACCGCAAAAACCATAAATAAGACAGCTGCTGCAGTTCCCCTTTTGAGTAATGACCTGCCATTTACAATATCAATTGGTTTATCTTCAGTTAATTTTACTTGAAGTATCCTACTTGTAAAATCATCAATAGTTTCTTTATCTTGTATTGTTGAGGACGGAGCTAAGTAGTCAGCAAACAAGATACTGGGCATATTAACTGATATGCATAGGGAAAGACATATCGCCATAATCTTTATATATAACGTATTCCTATACAATTGCACAACACCCTCCTCTTTTCAGAAAGCGTACGATCTTTAACAGTAACCAATTGAACACATACAGTTTAACTACATACAGTATACCTGATAAAAAGGGAGATGTCAATAGTGGGACGGTAAAGAAAAGTCACTGGCAAAGCACAGTGAATTTTACACAGTCGCCCTTAGGAAACGGGTAGCGTTTCCAAGGCTTTGGTCCTCGAAAGGGAAACTATCCCCCCTGCTTTACGATTTTGGAGGATTTATCCGAGAGGGGAGATGGAATCGATGCGTACCAAGCTGAAATAGCATAGCGATTTCAGATATAAACCACACAAATCAGTGAGACTAGAACAACCACAAACAGTTAACACTTAGGTGCTTATACTTATTAAAAAGAAAATAAATATAGCAAAACTATCGGGGCGAGTGGATTCGAACCACCGGCCTCACGGTCCCGAACCGAGCGCTCTACCAGGCTGAGCCACGCCCCGAATAATAATACATATCAATTCTGTTCCACGACCTTCCCGATTCTGATCGGGGCGTATCTAGCCAGACTGAGCCACGCCCAGTTTAATAAGGTTTTCTATAAATATTCTGCTTTTCTGAGACTTTATATAATATTCTCTTTTCCTGGCATCAGTTGCTGCAGCATATGTTTCTTTATATACTACTTCGAAAGGACCGTAATACCTATTTCCTTTTGTCTGTCCAGAATTATGCTCATGCAAACGTCTCGTTAAATTATTTGTGCAACCAATATAATACCTTGTATTTTTTAAACTTCTCAAAATATAAACATAATACATACTATTGGCCATCGACCTCCCCGATTCTGATCGGGGCGTCTCTACCAGGCTGAGCCACGCCCCGAAAAGATTCATCTATATAATATAAAAGATGCTCCATTTTTGAAACATCTTTTTATGTAATTTTGTTGTACCCATTACATAACATTAATTAGTAATTTTCCCAGCTGTCTTTACCGATGAGAGGCACAAAAACACAGCCGCATACGGACTGCGTCTGCAATTTCCCCTGATTTTTTGTCGCGACAATAAGCTCTTGTGAATACTGCCCTCCGACAGGTATTACCATTACACCGTTATCAGAAAGCTGTTTAGTAAGAGCATCAGGGATTTTAGTTGCCCCAGCGGTAACTATTATTTTATTGTATGGCGCGTATTCTTTCCACCCAAGCGTTCCATCACCAGTATACATTTTTACATTATTATATCCCAATGATTTCAGAAGTGTTTCTGAAGACTCAGCAAGATCTTTTAATCGTTCCACCGTATAAACTTCTTTTGCGAGTTCTGCAAGAATTGCCGTTTGATATCCGGAACCGGTACCAACCTCAAGGACTTTGTCGTCCTTGGTAACCTCAAGGCATTGTGTCATTAATGCAACCATAAATGGTTGAGATATTGTCTGCCCGTACCCAATTGATAGAGGATAATCTTTGTATGCACACTCTTTTTCTTGATCGTCGAGAAAGAGATCTCGCCTAACTGTGCGAAAAGCATTTAACACTGTCTCAGAAGTAATACCGCGAGGAATAAGCTGCGTACTTATCATGTGCTCTATTTTATTCGCAAAGTCGTAATCTGGATTATTTTTTCTTTTTCTTTGAAACATAAAGGCTTTTAAATACGAGTTTAAAAAAGAGTACAACATCACGAGAAGGACAAATTTTACTTTCCTCTGTACCGTATATGGTGCGCACAGGAACAGACGCTATTGTATATCCTTTTTGTGACGCATTTATGAGTATTTCAGACTCAGAATCAAATCGGACAGTCTTTAGGTCGATATGCCCTAATACTCGTTTATGAAACAAACGAAAACCGCATTGTGAATCAGGAATCTTCTGCCCGGCGATTTTTGATACCACATTCGATGTAAACTGATTTGTCCACAGACGGATTATCGGCATTGATTTTGTGTCATCGAGCCTGTTACCGATCAAGATATCTGCTTCACCTGCCCTATCAATAAACGTATTGATTTCATTGTAGTCATGCTGGCCGTCACCATCAATAGTTATTACTGCGTCCCAGTCACCTTTTGATACATAATCAAATCCTGATTTAAGTGCTGCACCCTTTCCACTATTTGTTTCATGGCGGATAACATGCACACCAGCTGACTCAGCAACTGCACTGCTTTTGTCTGTTGAGCCATCGTCAACAACTATAATATCCGAAATAACTGTCTTAACACCATCTAACAGTTCTCTAAGATGATTTTCTTCATTATAAACAGGAACAAGAACACATACTTTCATCAAGAACCCTTTCTAATATCTCTAAACAAACACCACTGTCCTGGATTATTCAATATAAGCTTTTCCGAAACATTCATAACTTCTCTCACACATGCTTCTTCAGTATCACACAAAATAGGTTTTTCAAACAAGAGACGGAATCTTTTCTTTCCGCCACGAACGAGAATACACGGCACAATTGGAGATGTCGTTTTCACTGATAATGCATACGGACCTCTGGAAAAGTGTACGCTTTCACCGAAGAGAGTCGCCTTAACACCCTTATCGGTCGGTACATAATCAGCTAAAAGTGCTACAAGCGCGTTTTTCTTTAAGGCACCAAGAACATCTTTTACCGCGTTTCCCACTTCAATTGAGTGTACTCCACATTCTTCTCTTTGTCTTGTAAATAATCTTGATACACTTTTATTTTTAAATGGTAAAGCGACAGCATACAGGGGGTAGCCTAAAGCAGCGGTTATTCTCGCACCCAGCTCCCAGTTCCCCACATGGAGCGTGAGCGCAATAACACCTTTTTTATTTTTTAACGCCTCATCAATATACTCTTTACCCGTAACTTCAACATTTTCTTTAATCCACTCTGGCGTAATGGGGTCACAACGAAAAAACTCGTATAAATACGTATAAAAACCTACAAAGACTGATTTTGATAGCTTCGTTATTCTTTTTTTTGAGAAACCATCACTTACATAATGGCAAACAAGCGAAATATTTGCTTCTACGTTGTTACGTCTCTTTTTATCGAGTAGATACCATAGAGTGCCGCCACCTACGCAGAGTTTATCCCCGATAACGAAAGGAATGAGTTTAGATAAGAACCTGATAACCTTAAATATGAAGTAGTTGAGCATCGTATTTGAGTACTTCTTTAGCAATATCGAGTGATGATTCTGGTTTTGACAGTCGAAATGCATTTTCTTTCATTTTTGTCAGCTTTTCACTATCTTGCAATAATTCGTTTACGAGTGTTGAAACATGTTTCTTGCCACTTGCGACAAGAGCGACATTCTGTCGTATTAAATAATCAGTATTTTTCATCTCCTGCCCGGGCAATGGATTTATTATTATCATAGGAAGCCCAACAGCAAGCGCTTCAGACGTTGTCAATCCACCGGGTTTAGTTACAAGAATATCTGACACATGCATAAGATCATAAATGTTTTTAACATATCCATATACCCGTACACGTTTCTTTGTTTTATTATTTCTTCGAATCATATTTTGATATAAAAGCTTATTTACGCCCGTTACAACTGCGATTTGTAATGGCACATCAAGTTTATCGAGTTCGGTAACAATCTTCTTTATTGGCCCTAACCCTTGCCCCCCACCCATAACAAGCACCAGTGGTTCATCAGCAGACAAGCCAAGTTTTTCCCGCGTTTCTTGTTTCGATACATTGCCATTAAAATATGGGCTTATAGGTATACCAAGAACTTTTATTCTTTCCTCGTAGACACCCCGTTCAATGAGGCTCATCTTTACTTCCTCGGTAGGAACAATATACAGATCAACATTATCGTGTATCCAGTAAGAATGCGCGGCAAAATCAGTTACAACGGCCACAAGCGGCAGATCTATACCTGATGTGCGCTTAAAATCAGAGATTGTCCCGCACGGAAATGCCTGAGTACAAATAACAAGCTCAGGTTTCTTAAAAGCAATCAGCTTCTTAAGTTTCTCAGAATTAAATTTATACACCATATTCCTGATATATTCAGTTTTATCTTTAAACCCTTTATTATCGTAGAGATAATCCCATATATCAGGAGTATTCTTAATGACTTGCAGGTATGTTTTTGTGATAACTCTCTCAAGTATCGGATTAGTATACCGGAATGAATCAACCGTCATGGGATTGACCGTTTTATCCAGCTTTTTTATACCACGTTCAATTGATCGTGCAGCCATGTGATGGCCGGAATTTTTTGTTATATACAATATAAATATATTTCTGTTACTCATAAGAGCCTTTGTTATAATTCTTTTTTTGTTCAACGTCAACAAAAATGAGACAGAACTTTAAGGGTTTTTACTTTGGTATTTCAGCATTTTTTGTTATGATGCATGAAACATAGGGGGATATTATGGATAAGATTCTGCACATATTAGAGAAAGATGCGCGCACAACACCACAAGAAATTGCAAAAATGACCGACATGACAGTAGCACAAATAAAGAAAAAGATCTCTCAGTATGAAAAAAATGGAACACTTCTTGCCTATAAAGCAGTTATTAATAAAGATAAAATTGATCGTGCATCACGAACAATTAAAGCGATTATTGAAGTAAAAATTGTTCCTGAAAAAGCTAAAGGTTTTGATGCGGTTGCTGAACGTATATATAAATTCTCTGAGGTAACAAGCTGTTATTTACTTTCAGGCGGATATGACCTCCTGCTCGTTGTTGAAGGTAAAGACCTTCTGGAAATCGGAAGATTTGTTACAGAGAAACTCTCCCCTATGGACCACGTAAAGGGAACGGTAACACATTTCTTGCTAAAAAAATATAAAGAGAACGGGGTTACATTTGATGGACCCGTCGACGATAAAAGAATACCAATATCATTTTAAGGCAAAAGTAATAAGTAAATATGAATATATCTGATAAAGCACACAATTTAAAACCGTCTGGCATACGGGCATTTTTTGATCTTGTTATGGGATCAAAAGATATTCTTTCTCTTGGTGTCGGCGAACCAGATTTTGTCACCCCATGGAATATTAGAGAAAGCGCCATATACTCTATTGAAAAAGGATACACGTCTTACACATCAAATAAAGGTCACGAAGAGCTCAGAAAAGAACTATCCCATTTTCTAAAGAAAAAATATAATGCGGCCTACCATTATGATAACGAAATACTTATCACCGTCGGTGTCAGTGAGGGCCTTGACCTCTCCCTAAGAGCTATTATTAACCCGGGCGATAAAGTCCTCATACCGGAACCATGCTACGTATCATATGAGCCACTGGTAACTCTTGCGGGCGGCATCCCTGTTTTAGTGAGCACAAAAGAAAAAGATGGATTCAAAATACCACCTGAAACACTCAAAAAAGAGATAGAAAAAGGTATTAAAGCGGTTCTTTTCAACTATCCTTCTAATCCTACAGGAATGTCATATAGTGAGAAGGAAATACAAGAGATCGCTCGTATCATAGATAAGCACGATGCATACATCATTAGCGACGAAACATATGATGAACTAACATACGATTTTACTCACACATCATTATGCTCATTTCCACGAATTAAAGAGAAACTTATTTATTTAAACGGGTTTTCAAAAACGTATGCTATGACCGGATGGCGTGTAGGATATGTTTGCGGCAGCGAAGATATAGTAAATGCTATGACAAAGATTCATCAATATACTATCATGTGTGTAAACACACCAAGTCAGTTAGCAGCCATAACAGCGTTAAAACATTCTCAGAACGATGTCAGCTATATGAAAAAAGAATATGATATGCGAAGGCATTATGTGGTAAAACGTTTGAACGAAATCGGCTTAAAATGTCATATGCCGGACGGCGCTTTCTACGCGTTTCCCTCTATTAAGAAAACAGGCATGAGTTCTATGGAATTCTGCAAAAAACTCCTTAAAAAAGAGAAAGTTGCGGTAGTCCCGGGAAATGCTTTTGGTGATTCGGGAGAAGGCAATATTCGTATCAGCTACGCTTCAAGTATCGAGCGCCTCAAAGAAGCATTAAATAGAATCGAACAATTCTTAATGAGACTGTAAAAGTCACAGGCAAAGCACTGTGAATTTTGCTTAGTCGCCCTTAGGAAACGAGAAACGTTTCCAAGGATTGAGTCCCCGTAGGGGAAATTATCCCCCCTTCTTTACGATTTTGAAGGATTTATCCGCGAAAATCTAGG
>JAVCCP010000023.1 GCA_030765405.1 Candidatus Ancaeobacter aquaticus
GTAGATATAATCGTCTTTTGTAATCCAATTTTTTAAGCGAAATCCTTTCGCGAATATGACCCTTTGTTTAAAAACCTCTAATTAAGCTTAAAATCATACCTTATGCGTATTGTTGCGGAATCGTTGCAGTATTATACAACCCCTTGACAAAACCTAAAATATAGTGTAAAATGCTTGTATTGCAATAGTTAAACCGGTATGTATTTGGGAGGTGTTTTTTGTGAAGGCACAAAAAATCATTACTGATTTTATATTAAGAAAAGTATTTTATGCCGCTATCACATGGATAGTAATTGCGGTCTTTTTATGCCCAAATCCGCCTGTTATTGCCAGTATCTCGCGAAATTCCCTTGCCCCAGCTTCGATTTTTGAAGAGGGCGAAGGGAAAGAGGGTGAGTTAGAAAAAATTATCGCGAAAACAGGTAGAAAGATAACAAAAACCCCGCTTTTTACAGAGGAGAATTTATTAGGCAAAACCGAACTTTGGAAGAAATTTACGGAAATTAATAAGGGGAAAGCGCCTGCGGTTATTCATCTTGTCAGTAATGACAAGACTATTGAAAGTCAATTCGAAGAACGGATAAAAGAAATTCCCGATGAGCAATTGGTATATTTGTCAATTGAGTACAGCACATCTGAGAAAAGTAAAATTGACCCATCAGAAAAAAGAGATGTTACGAGGCATATAGTTATTGTCGATAGCGCCAAAGTGTTAAAGAAAAATACAGGTCGTATATTAAGCGGTAATATTAATCTTAACGCGTTTCATTTTTCTTTGTATTTAAGTGAATACAGAGAACAAAATAATATTCACTTTTATATTGTTTCGTTAGGGAAAAAAGAAGTGACCGAGGATATGTTGCAAGGTAAAGGTTTTATGAGAAAACCGTTTATGAATATCGCGGAAATATTAAATGAAAACTTTCAGGGTTATATGATAACCGCTTATGCGGTTAATCGTAATGCCGTAAGACGTTTTTTTGAGTTCAGCGGATTTAATCCCCGCTGGGCCATGGTTGAAGGTAATGATGTTGCAATAAAACTGGTCGATAGTTATCAAGGATTGGGCAGATATTTCAACGAAAACGGTGTGTTATACGGTAGAATTCCCCAAGAACGAAAAGACGGTCCGCGCCGGCCGGGTAAGAAAATCGTTGTTAAAGAGGGGGAGACAGGCCCTGCCAAATCTACAATACCTGAAGAGATTTCAGAAAGAGGATTAACTGCAGAGTTTAATCTTGGCGCGATATCGATTAGTTTAACTATATTATCGTTTCTTGCCGGTTCAGGTATCTGGCCTTCGATCGCGCTTGGGGGATTTTCTTTTCTTGCTCTAAGAAAATTGGTTTCAACCCAACCCATATCTTCAGTATTCAAGGCTATGCGAAAAGCCGGTTCTTTAGCTATATTATTTATTTTTGCGTTAACAGTGACAACACCCAACTTTTTAAGTCCGGCACAGCCGCTTATTTCGTATCCTATACACAGGCCACCCGCGAAGATTATCAAGGAAACCCCGCCTTACCTTTGGGGACTGTGGGATATTGGCCGGGGTATAGAAAAATATTTAATTGGAGAGAACATAATAGTCGAAGGCCTTATTTCCAAAACTTTAGAATACAAAGACGAGTATGTTCAGGTAGCAATGTATATGGCCTTAGTTAAAATTGGACCCCCCGCGGCTGGCCCCCTTAACAACATCTTGAATGACAAAAAGGTGAGCGCGTTTGCCCGCGAAAAGATACCGTCGATATTAGCTGAGATTGGAGATGAGAGCTCGGGTAAGCCCCTCGTTACGGCTTTGGGAGATAAAGATATTCTTGTCCGCATAGCAGCGGCGGAAGCATTATGCAAACTTATAACCAAAGGGGCGGTTAAAGAAACGAAAGAAGAGGTTGACGCGCTTTTCATTGCCTCATTTGATTATAGTGATATTTCTTCATGCCGGCTCCGCGAAGCCGCGGTAAAGGCGTTAGTTGAGGTTGCGAAAAGAGAAGCGGCATTTAAACCCCGTATCGTTAAGCGTCTTATTAAGGCCCTTTCTCAAAAGGAAAATGGCGAAGGCGATATATATGTGAATGAAGCCGCGGCAATAGGGTTGGGCGAACTCAAAGTCGAAGAAGCGGTTACTACGCTTGCTGAGTTGGTATTAAATGATGATGAAGACGGTGATGTCCGTTTTGCCGCGTTAACGGCATTGGGAAAAATCGGAGGTGAAAAAGTATTTTGGTTTCTTCTTAAATGCTTGGATGATGAATATTTGTGCATAGACGCAATGAGTATATTGGCTGATCTTAGAGACCGAAGAGCAGTTGATTACCTTGTTCCATTGTTATTAAGTGAAGACGAGGATATCCGCTTAGCCGCTGAAGAGACATTAGAGATTTTATGGCCGAAGAAAAAAACGCAAATTGCCTACGCGCCTTCTGCCGGTCAGATAAAAGATACCGGTCAGATCGCCGCTGTACATGGTCAAATGAAAGGCCTTAATAAACGCGATCCGATGGATGAAGACACGGAATTAGATTTTTCGGATAGACATGAGGAGTTTAAAAAGTTGGTAGAATCTGTTGAACCGGATCCGGATGTTTACGGAGTGAAAGCAAGGGTTATATTTGCAGATTTAGGTAAAGTCGGGGCTTACCATTTCTATCCTAGCAAGGATGATCCTTCCAGCCTTATCATCGTAGTTAATTCGCGTTATCCCGATATCTATAAAGAAGCAAAATTTCACGAGGCAAAAGAAGTTGAGTTGGTGAGCAAAGGGTTTACACAGCATGAGGCGCATGTCATTGCATCAGCACTGCAAGAACAGCGTTTTTCCATGGGGGGCAAACTTACGGCTTATCATAAAGCACAGCTACGGGGCATGAATAAGGAACAATTAGAAGCTATTGTAAAAGAGGATGAAGCTGATCGCGCATGGCATCATGATGTTTTAGCAAGAGCCAATGAGGCCGGAGCTTCTATTAACATACAAGGAATAACAGAATATGAAGATGTCCTGCGCTTAGCAGCAGGAAAAGCATTAGCCGGACTTGTTCCAATAGATATTTACGGAAAAACTTATTGGTTAGACAATCAGATTTTAAAAGGTATTCGACTGGCAAAAATTGAAGATGTGAGCGCCATTTACAAACTCTCCCGTCTTATTTATAGAGAAGACGGCTTTTTTGATGAGGAAGATTATAGAGAGATATTTGAAGAACCGTCCGTATACATATGGGTTTATTCTGAAAAAGAGGTTAAAGGATATAGCTATGTGCGTATTCGTGAGAAAGATGGGAATAAAATTGTATGGGTTGAGGATATTGCAGTAGAAGAAGCTGAGCAAGGGAGAGGTATAGGAAAAGCGTTGTTGGCTGTTGTACTGGAAAAGATGGAAGAATTAAATGTTAACAGGCTTGAAGCTGATGCAAAAACTGCCAGTGAAAAATTGTTTGAATCCTTTGGTTTTGAATGTGGTAAAAGTGAAGATAAGTCTCAAAAAAGGTCAGGGGTAGATGAAATTGGAATAAAAAATTATTGGTTTATACCGCAGGTCCGCAAAGCCGCAAGAGAAGCATTAGCCGGATTTGTTCCAATAAAGATTTACAAAGATACTTATCAGTTAAAAAAACAGATTTTTAATGGTATTCGTCCGGCAACAATTGAAGATGCGCACGCCATTTGGGAACTATCTCGTCTTATTCATGGAGAAAAAAGCGATTTTCCTAATGAGGAATATTATGAAACGATATTAAAACGAAAGTCCAACGATATATGGGTTTGTTATAAAAATGGAGAGGTCAAAGGATATATATATACAGAGTATACAGGTGCTCGTACGAAAACCAGGGATAAAATCATGTCGGTTGCGGAGATTGCAGTAGAAAAAGACGGGGAGAAAGGCATAGGAAGAGCGTTGTTAGCTGGTATGATGGAAAGGATGGAGGAATTAAATGTGGGGGCATTGGTAGCTGTTCTAAATTCCGAATCCGAAAAATTGTTTGAATCCTTTGGATTTAAACGTGATGGAGGTGAATATCAAGAAGGGTTAGAGTTAAAGTTATATGGATTTCTAGAGAACCACCACTGGTTTATACCGCCTTCTTCTGGTGAAATTACTAAAGCTGAAGGAAAGGCAAAGCTGGGTGTTACGGTTAAACCTCTGAGTTATCCCGGCTGGACAGAGGAGGAATTAGAAAAAGCGGCGGCAGTTCTTGATGAGATTGCGAAAGGGCACGGCCAAGAAGTTTCGGATATGTATGAAGATAAAACTGGTAGTTTGGAAGTTGGCGCTTTTTGGAAGAATTTTTATTCCAGAAAGGGGGGGCTTTATAAAGATATCATAGAACGGCTGGAAACTATTAAGAAGATAAACATGTTAAATACTCTCGGGCTTAAGAGGGCTGTTACTGCCGTAGAACGTTTTTGGACAATTATGAAAATGCTTTATGAGCAAACGCGCGATCCAAGAAGCGAGGTGGTAAGTGTAGCCGACGGAAAAGTGACTATAAGTAAATTGATGTGGAGAGAACGTTCCGGGCGTACCATTCTGGACGTTAATATAATACCTTTAGATGAAAAAACTATTAGAGAGGCCTCGGGCGGTCTTCCGACTTTTTCAATAGTGAGGAAAGAGGGAGAGAAGAGGATTATTAATGTGTATTTGTCCAATGATAGCAATCCTGAGGTTATGTTTATTAGATTGTTTCACGAGATTATAGAGTCCATCTTAAAGCTGGAGCTTGCCACAAACGGCTTTAAAGAAGAACAGGTGCATCCAATTGTAACCGGTATATTTGAACAGCTTCTTTTAGATGAGAAAGCGATTCTTGGCAGAATTAGCGATAGAAACTTTGCTGAGTTTGCCGCTAAGGCTGCTGACGGAGATAAAAAATATTTTAAAGAAATTATAAAGGGGACATCAACGAAGGTAGATGAGATTGAAGAGCTTGATTTGAATCCTATCATTCAGAAATATTTGTTCGACCATACATATAACGCGGAGCTTTATGCGAAAGCGGCATTAAAATTTATTAACCGCGGATGGGGGAGGGATGAGTTGACAGGGATAAATTCGCGGGCCAATTTTCTCCTTGAGGCGGCTGATGAAGCGGACAAAGAAGGCAGTAAAGACCTGGCCAAGGCATTATTTATTGAGGCCATTTGCGTTACTGATTTCTCTAAAATTGGTGAAGTCAAATATGATGGTGGCCTGGGCGCGTTTAAGATTATATTGGGTAATACAACGTATTTTATGGATATGGGGCGTGTTGCCAATGTGATGGATGTTTTAGATATATTAGAGTCCGAGATAGATGAATTTATCCACGATCTCCGATTAATGGACGCGGGAATGGTCTTTGAAGCTTATAAGAATATTTTAAATGAAATGTTGATTACCCCGGATAATGGCAAAGAGGTCCGCGAATTTTTTGATAAGCATTATAAAAATATAGACGAGATTGACAAGAAGATAAGGCGAGAGACAATGATTAATGAGTATTACGGGAGGGAGGTAATCTCTATTATATCGGGCGAGAATAAGGATAAAAGCGCCAGGGACTTAGCCTTTACAGAATTAGAGGAAAAGATCGAGAGGTTAAGAGAGCGGTTGATAGAACAAAAAACAACGGAAGATATTACTGATATAGACAGTCTTTCCTTCTTGATGGATTCAGAACCTAAACAATTTGAAGCGGAAAAACAGAAAAAAGAGCTGAAGCAAAGGCAATTGGCATTTGATGTCTTAATGAAGATATTTCGGGACTTACCCAAGAGTTTTGAGCCATCTTACTACCTACGCCGAAGATTTGCGGCCGTCAAAATTGGTAGGTATATAAACACGTATAAAAATGATTTAAATGAAGCGGAGGGATTGTATTTAGGAAAGATGTCTTTGCTTTTAAAACAAGGGAAAGGTGCGGCTGAAAGCCCTTATCATGAGTTCCTTAATTTGTTTATTAATGTGATCGTGGCTGCGAATATGGATGATGTAGAGAGTGAGTCGGCCGCGGCCATTTTTGCGGATTCAATATATTTTAACCGTAAAAAAGGAAAACTGACAGAGGAACAGTTTAAGGATTTAATTGAAAAATATTTCAGCAGCGTCATAAAATCGGGAAAAACCACAAAGGGCATTAGCATTGAAGAATTTACTGAGGAGCTTAAACTTGAGCAAAAGGTGAAAAGTTTGGCCGACCGGCTTCGAAAAGGAAATCAGGAGGCAAAGTTGTCTTTGTCAAAAGACATGGAGTCGTATATAAAACGTATAGCGAAAGCGAAACGTTATGCTGATATACCTGGCTTTAGAGCGTTTGATATAGGTGATGCCGCTTCAATTCGCGCTGTTAACAAATACGATTTTGGCCATAAACCCGGCAAGTATAAGTCTTTTTATACTTACGTTAAATCGGTGATAAACAAGGCATTAGATGATGCTGTGCGTAATTACTGGGCGCGGAAGCTGGATATTCCCAAATCCCTTGCCGCGCGCCTTCCTTATTACAACAGTTTGAAAGATGAGTTGGGCTATCCTCCTACGGTGGATGAGATAGCGCAAAAATTGCGGTTAAGTAAAAGGGATGCTAAAAGAATGTCCGCCGCGATGAAAAAATACATTGATGAGAGCGCGGAGGAAATTGTTAAAGCCGATGAAAAAATTGAAAAAATCCGTAAGGCAAATTATTTGATTGGGGCGAGTAATTGAACATGAGGCGGATGAGCGAATGGATTTTGAGGAAAGAATGAAAAGCAAAGTGAAAAGAATAGATGTCATTTTTATAAAGGTTGTTGTACTCGCGATAACGATGGCTTTTTTATGCCAGAACATCGTGTGGGCAGAGCCAAATACCCTTGCGCCTAAATCCATGTTGAAAGAGGAAGACCTCCTCTCCTTAGATAAGATTGTCAAAGGAATGTCATTAAGAGAAGAGCTGGGCGGAAAAGGAAGGGGCGGCCGATTAGAAGCACCGTTTGTTGGAAGCATCTGGATTAATGCCGGCTCATTTGAGAATTATTATAAGTTTTGGGTTGATGGCAAGCGGGTAAAGTTTCAGCGTTACGATAGAGATAGAAAACCGTTGGGAGAGGTTAAGGGTTTTGATTTTGGGGAATCTTTCTCGATAGGAAGCGTAACAGAAAAACGTTTCACTATTCAGGTAAAAGAAGAATCCGGCCGGAATTATGTAACAATAGAAGACCTTAACACTCCCGAAGGCACGGTCGTTGTGTTATATAAGCCTATCGAAGCGATCGAGGAAGATGCCTCTGGACTTGTTCCAATAAATATTTACGAAAAAACTTCTCAGTTAAAAAAACTAATTGTTAAGGATATTCGTCCGGCAAAAATTGAAGATGTGCCCGCTATTAGGAAGCTGGCAAGGCATTACGGGGAATTTAATATTGAACTAATTGAAATCATTGTTAATGAGAAAAACTCCTGGCCCGAAAAGCAAAAGCAAATAAGTGGACTTTTAGAAGAATTGCCAGACGATGTTAAAAAAATCTACAAAATTAAGCCATTAAATAAATTTATGGCAAAATTAGAGGATAACGGCAAATTGATAGAACCGCAATCTGATAAAGTTCAATATCTTTTAGAATCAGCATTGGATATGGAAACCAAAGATGAGGTTGATAGGATACTTAACAAAGCTGTTGATGTAACGTATGACGAACCATATCCGGGGATACCTGTTCTTGGAGTGGAACGCGAATTGTTTAATGAAATAGCGGATAAATTAGGATATCCAGGCTATGCATCTGGACAGTGTCTTCGCGCCAATAATAAAGTGGATCCGAGTTTCATAATGGTTGTGAAAGACGGTGAGGGAAAGGTGCCTATTTCAACTTTAAAGCATGAAGTGCAGCACTTGATATTATTTTGGTTTGACAAGGTGGGAATTTTAGCAAGTGTTGGTAAAATAATGTCATCGCGCGTTAAAGCGTTCAAGGAATTTCGAGAAGAGATATGTTCACATATCTTTGGGGGAACAGATATTATAAGTTTAGTTCCTCAAGCTTTTGTTGATGAAATAGATAATAAGAAAATTTTAAAGACGGCGGCTATTACAAAGAACTTTGTGGGATTGTGTATCAGGATAGCCGAAGAAAAAGGGATACCAAAAACAGATTTTCTTCATACCGCAATACAGTCAGGAAATTTTGATGAGTTAAAAGAAAACTGCCTGAGGCTGATTCCGTTTTCTGATATAACGAATAATGAAATAATTGATGTTTTGCATGAATTGTATAAATCCAATCCCCCGGAATACAGGCAGTATTATGTGGAAGCAGTTCGGGAGTTTATTAAAAAGTCCGGGATCAGAATTCCGACTGATACTGTAGAAGTTTATGCCTCACTGCTTTTAAGAAATGATAAATCAGTATCTTCATTATCTGGCTTACATAATGCCTTGAGTAAGTTCTCTTTATTTTCTCAAGAGATATTTGCTCATCGCATAAATCCTGATACTAAGAAGGAAATACTTTTGGGAGGATGCATAGAGAGAATTCCGCTAAGTAATAAATCAATCAGATTCTTAATAGACCAGTATTTGAATATTCATTCAAATATCTTTTCTATACATCCTGAATTTGTTTCTAAAAGTACGCCTAGTGATAGACTTGTTCGGTCTTTAGCTAGACAGTATTTTAAGATACGTTCTTATATTTCGTCTTCATTGCCGGAAAAAATTGCCGGTTATAATGTAGATCTTGACGGAAACCTGTATACTTTTCATAGTTTACTTTTAGAGAATATGCTTATGCCTATTCCATTAGATAAAAGATCTTCCGTGGAATTCGCAGAAGATTTTTTTGGGGATGGATGTTTTTTCAATATCAAGAATGAAAAACTGAAAAAGATTTATGAAGATATCTTGAAAAATTGTCCCGACTTGAGGAGAGCATTTAAGGAAACAGCAGAAAAAATAATTGCTGAAAATGCAAGAGTATATGGGGATATGAATATACCAAAAGACAAACTAGAAAGTGAGATAAAAGAAAGAAGCGATCTTATGCTTGCATTGGTAGGTGAGGTGGTTGAAGAAAAGGCAAAGCCGGGTGTTACGGTTAAACCTCTGAGTTATCCTGGCTGGACAGAGGAGAAACTAGAAACAGCGGCGGCTGTTCTTGATAAGATTGCGAAAGAGCACGGCCGAGAAGTTGTTGTGACTACCGAAGGTGAAATTGGCGCCTTTTGGAAGAATTTTCATTATAGCAAAGGGAAACTTTATGGAGATATTATAAAACGGCTGGAAACTCTTCGTAAGATAGAGACATTAAATGCTTTAGGGCTTGGCGGGGCTGATACTGCCGTGAAACGTTTTGGGTCAATTATAAAAATGATTAAGGCACAACTGTATAATCCTGAAATCAGGATGGAAGTAAAGACAGCCGATGGGAGAATAAATATAAGCGGATTAGGGTGGAGAAGTGAACCTTTGGAAGAGAACCCTCTGGAGGTTAATATAATACCTTTAGAGGAAAAAACTATTAGAGAGGCCTCAGGCGGTCTTCCGACTTTTTCAATAGTGAGGAAAGAGGGAGAGAAGAGGATTATTAATGTGTATTTGTCCAATGATAGCAATTCTGAGGTTATGTTTATTAGATTGTTTCACGAGATTATAGAGTCCATCTTAAAGCTGGAGCTTGCCACAAACGGCTTTAAAGAAGAACAGGTGCATCCAATTGTAACCGGTATATTTGAGCAGCTTCTTTTAGATGAGAGATCGATTCTCGGCAGAATTAGCGATAGAAACTTTGCTGAGTTTGCCGCTAAGGTTGTTGACGGAGATAAGAATAAAAAATATTTTGAAGGAATTATAAAGGAGACATCAACGAAGGTAGATGAGATTGAAGAGCTTGATTTGAATCCTATTATTCAGAAACATTTGCTTGACCATACATATAACGCGGAGCTTTACGCGAAAGCGGCATTAAAACTTATTAACCGCGGACGGGGGAGGGATGAGTTGACAGGGATAAATTCGCGGGCCAATTTTCTCCTTGAGGCGGCTAATGAAGCGGACAAAGAGGACAAAGAAGACAGTAAAGACTTAGCCAGGGCATTATTTATTGAGACCATTTGCACTACTGATTTTTCTAAGGTTGGTGAAGTCGAATATGCCGACGGTTTGAGCGCGTTTAAGATTATATTGGGGAATACAACGTATTTTCATATCCTGCCCCAGGGCAAATATTATGATGCTTTAGATATCTTAGAGTCTGAGATAGATGAATTTATCCACGATCTCCGATTAATGGACGCAAAAATGGTCTTTGAAGCTTATAAGAATATTTTAAGTGGAATGTTGGTTGCCCCCGATAATGGAAAAGAGGTCCGCAACTCCTTTGATAAGTATTATAGAAATATAGACAAGATTGGCAAGAAGATAAAGCGCGAGACAATGATTGATGAGTATTATAGGACGGAGGTAATCTCTATTCTATTGGAGGAGGATAAAAGCGCCAGGGACTTAGACTTGATCGAATTAGAGAAAAAGATTGAGAAGTTAAGAACGTGGTTGGGAAAACGAAAACCAACAGAAAAGATTCCTGATATAACAACTTGTTTTCGTTTGATGGGTCCAGAAATTAAATCTGAGAAAGAGATGAGGTATTTGATCGGGCGAATTCAAAAAGGAGATGCGATGGCAGGGGACTCTTTGGTAGGTTACATGGCGTTGTGTATATTAGATATAGCAGACGGTTATACTGAGATACTTGCCTTTGACGTTGCGGTTAATATAGGTAGTGAAGCTTTACTTCTCGCTGCTAGAGAATATGTTCCTAACTATAAATATGGTAAGTTTAAGTCCTTTTATCCTTACGCAAAATCGGTGATAGGCAGGGCATTAGATGATGCTGTGCGTGATCGCTGGGCGCATAGGCTGGATATTCCCAAATCCCTTGCCGCGCGCCTTCCTGATTACAACAGTTTGAAAGATGAGTTGGGCTATCCTCCTACGGTGGATGAGATAGCGCAAAATTTGGGGTTAATTAAAAGGGATGCTAAAAGAATGTCCGCCGCGATGAAAAAATACATTGATGAGAGCGCGGAGGAAGTTGTTAAAGCCGATGAAGAAATTGAAAAAACCCTTAAGGCATATTATTTGATTGGGGCGAGTAATTGAACGGGAGGCGGATAGGGAAATGAGCTGATGGGCGAATGGATTTTGAGGAAAAAATGAAAAGAATAATGTCATTGCGAGCCACGATAAAATCGGTTTTGGCAAGGAATTACCAGTATTGCTTTGTCTGTTTCATGTATTATCCGGACTTTTATCCAGATGTGTTTTTCTTTAGGGTAGAGGAGTCTGTAGAGTGTTAATGGCCACATGGTTTGTCTCCTTTTTTTGTTTAACCCCCATTCCCACCGCGTAGGAGCCACTTCGTGTCACCTACCGCGGTGAAGAGTTGCACGCAGTGATTTGGTTACTGTTTTCTTGGAAACGTTAAGGCTTTTAGCTATATCTTGGAGCTACATTTCTAATAGACGTAATTCTTGGATTTTATGTGCTATCTTCTGATAGAGGGGGATATCTTTAACGGGTAGTATCTTGATAGTGGAGTGGGTTTGTTTCGTCCAGATGGCCCACCAGATGTTTAGAGAATAGTTTCGCAGAGCGAAACTATATCCTACCCCTTGAATTAGTGTATACATGGGATACCTTTTCTGTTCCAGACTAAAAGAAATAGTGCTATAATACCTCTGTAAATATACAATTCTTGGTGTTGGTTTAAGATAATTAATTGGAAAAGAGAAATATATGACAAAAAAGAAGATATTTAAAGACCTTGGTCTTTCAGCAAGAGTGCTGGACGCAATTAATAAAAAGGGGTTTGAAGAGCCAACCGCTATTCAGGCTGTGACTATCCCCGTAATGCTCAGAGATGATACTAATATCATTGCACAAGCCCAAACAGGTACAGGTAAAACGGCTGCGTTTGGCTTACCTTTGATAGAAATGATTAACGCAGATTCCAAAACAGTTCAGGCACTTATTCTTGTTCCTACACGAGAGCTCGCTATTCAGGTATCCGAAGAAATCAATTCTCTCAAAGGTGACAAGGCTATCAAAATAATGCCGATATATGGCGGGCAATCTATTGACCAGCAGTTACGCAGATTGAAAAAAAATGTGCATATTGTCGTTGGGACTCCGGGCAGGGTGATTGACCATCTTAACAGAAAGACATTAAAGATCAGAGAAATCGAGCACCTGATACTTGACGAAGCAGATGAAATGCTCAATATGGGATTCATCGAGGATATGGAAGAAATAATGGAGCATACAAATCCTGATAAAAGAACGCTATTGTTTTCTGCGACAATGCCAAAAAAGATTAAGGATCTTGCACACAAGTATATGAAAGGTTATGAGTTCCTCACTGTTAAAAAAGAGCAACTGACAACTGATCTGACAGAGCAAATATACTTTGAGGTAAAAGCCTCTGATAAATTTGAGGCACTATGCAGGATAATTGATATAGAAGATGATTTTTACAGTTTAGTTTTCTGCAGAACAAAGAGTGATGTGGATTCTGTTGCAGCTCATTTGATGGATAGAGGATATGATGTAGAGGCTATTCATGGAGATATTTCGCAGGCGCAAAGAGAAAGAACACTAGAAAGATTTAAGAAACAAAGAGTCAATATTCTTGTAGCAACAGATGTTGCGGCACGTGGAATTGACGTTAATAATCTTACCCACGTTATTAACTATTCACTACCTCAAGATCCAGAGTCGTATGTTCATCGAATAGGTCGCACAGGAAGGGCCGGTAATGAAGGGACGGCTATTACATTTATTACTCCTAGTGAGTATAGACAACTAATGTTTATACAGCGCTTCGTCAAGACTGATATTAAGAAAGCAAAAATACCGAGGGTCGAAGATATTATTAAAGCCAAAAAGAAAAAGATACACGATGATCTGGCTGCTATTCTTGAAGATAAGATTGATGTTAAATATTACGACTTAGCAAAGAAACTGCTTCAAGGCAATAATCCGACAGAAATGTTAGCTGCTATACTTAATTATAGTTTTGAAGAAGAACTCAATCCTGACACCTACGGTGAGATAAAAGATGTTAGATCAAAGGGGAAGCAACTTGATCAAGAGGGCAAAACAAGGCTTTTTGTTGCGCTTGGCAAGAAGGACAAGATTAATCCCAAAAAACTCGCAGAGCTTATTATGAGTAAAGTCTCGGTTAAGGCAAAACATATCGGAGATATACAAGTAATGGACAAGTTCTCTTTTATAACTGTTCCTTTTGAAAAAGCTGAGGAGATCGTCGTTAGCTTTAAAGAAAGGGGTCAGAAGCCGCTTATTACGCATGCCAAGAAAAGAACAGATAACAATGATGAGCGACGTACACGCAAATCGCGTCGCTGATGCCAGTTGTTAGATAGTCGAGTATATTTGCAAAAAATCCCTTGTTTCATATTTTGCTGAATGTATAATTGAGTGCAATAGGATAGACTATGCACCGGAATATATTTAGAGTATTCATAATAGCACTTCTGATACTTTCCTCAACATATGCGTATGGCGAGGACGAAACTGTTTCCTCTCAAGAAATTTCATTTCCTCAATCATGGTTTGAGCAAAAAAACGCTACTGGTGACTGGGGTGGTTTTCGTAACAAGATCGATGATTCCGGATTAACATTCACTTCTAATTATACTACGAATGTAGGCGGTAACCCTGTCGGTGGTAAAAAGAAAACCGTAACCTATTGCGCGTTTCAGGACATTACTCTGGCGGTTGACTTTGAAAAACTCGTTTCACTCAATGGTTTGCATCTTACCGTGAGCAATTGTCTGGCAACCGGAAGAAATCTCTCTGACACGCTCGGTGATTTCTTTGGTGTTCAGGAGATCTATGCTCCCGGTGACTATTATTTTGGAGAGCTTGATCTTTCTCTATCTCTTTTTGAAAAAACGCTTACCTTTGAAGTCGGTCGACTTTTTGCCGGTGATGTTTTTGCAACATCTCCCCTGTGGCAGTACTATGTGAACAGTGGAATAAATGATAATCTTAATTCTATTGGCGCAAATATCTTCTTCCCTAGTTTTCAAGTGGCCGCGTGGGCTGCACGTATTACGTATTCTCCAAATGAGCAATGGGAACTTGTTACAGGACTGTATAATGCAGATCCTTCTGTCAAAGATCCTGATCGCCACGGAGTTAATTTTAATTTTGATACAAGTCATGGGGCTCTTCTTATGAGCCAGCTGACACATAAATGGCAAAATGCTCACAAAAAAAAGAATTTACCGGGAAGTGTTTGTTTTGGCGGCTATTATGCAAGTGATAAGTATGAGGATCTTTCTGTTTCAGGCAGGTTGCATAAAGGGAATTACGGATTTTACTTTACGTTCGATCAGATGTTATATAGAAGTGAATGGCCAAGTTTTTCTGGTCCGGAAGATAAGCGTCTAGGCACACGTTACGCTGATCGCGTGAAAGGATCATATCATCCGCAAACGTCTATACCTCTTGATCGGCCAAAAGGACTTTCTTTATGGGGTGGGGCGTATCTTGCACCTGACGATAATATTAATACGCAGATATACCAGCTTGCGGGTGGATTGGTCTTCCAAGGGCTTGCTCCAAACCGTGATCTAGATGTGACGGCTCTGTGTTTTCTCATGGGAAAATTTAGTAATAAAATGCCCGAACAGGGAGCGGAAATAGCGCTCGAAGTTAATCACCGATTTCAACTTGGTCCGTGGTTTTACATTACTCCGGATGTGCAGTACATTATTAATCCGAATGGACAAACCGACATTAAAGATGCTCTTGTATTAGGCTTTGAGATGAGTGTTGATTTCTGATGGGATTTATTTACCATTAACAACTGATTTTCAGCTCATGTTTCTTTTTTCAATGGGTATTACAAAGGGTAAGTGGGGGACGCTCATAAATACACTTCTTAAGTTTAAGAGTTTTTATGATAATAACACACCGGTCGCTGAAGTGCTTCCTGATTTAGCGAAACAGCATCCTGAGCAGTATGCCGAGATTGGTATTCGTGAACTTTCCGATAAGATGTTTAGTTATATCAGGAAAAATACACCGGGAGATAAACTGAATGCCGCGTTTGCAAATATTCCTGAGCAGGTTATGACACCGAGAGAAGCGTACATGGCGATTGTTGCAGACAATATTGAAATGGTACCAACTGAAAAACTCGTAAATAGAATAACCGCAAACTCGATTATCCCGTATCCTCCGGGAATACCAATGCTCATGTCTGGTGAACGGTTCGGAGATAAGAAGAGCTCGCAAATTGGGTATCTTAGAGCGCTGAAAGAATGGGATTATGAATTTCCCGGATTTGAACACGTAACAGAAGGTGCTGAGGTAATAGACGGCGTCTATAATGTTATGTGCGTTAAAGAATGACTGTTTGAGTCTTTAGTTAGTTTAAAGCGCACTATGAGATAGAGAGGTAGATATGGTAGCAAATCGAAAACAACCCACTGCAAAGATAAAGAAACTCGAGAAAAGAGTCAGAGAACTTGAGAAGAAATTTCATGAGGCGGAAGCAAAAAACCGCGCATTGAAAGATAGTCAAAGCAGATATATGGATGTTTTTCAATGCGGTATGATGGGTGCAATATTCTGGAATGCCAAGGGTGATATTACAGATGCGAACGATACTTTCCTTAAAATGCTTGGATATGCTAGAAATGATGTGCTTTCGGGGAAAGTGCGTTGGTCTGATATGACACCAAAAGAATACAAAGAGAAAGATAAGGCGCTCTTAAAAGAACTTGCACGAACAGGTAAAATAGCGCCTTATGAAAAAGAATATATTCATAAAGATGGCCGAAGAATACCTATTATGCTCGGCGCTGCAACTTTTTCGGGTTCAAAAACAAGCGGCGTTGCATTTGTTTTGGATATAAAAGAGAGAAAGGAAGTAGAAGAAAAATTAAAAGAAAATGAAGATAAATATTATACACTGATTGATAAATTGGGAGTTGGGGTTGTTCTTCACGCTCCAGATACTAGTGTCCTATTAAGTAATCCTAAAGCAAGCGAGATTCTAGGTCTGAGCTCCATTCAAATGAAAGGAAAGAAGGCAATAGATCCTAGGTGGAAATTCGTTATAAAAGATGGAACAGATATGCCCTTAGAAGAGTATCCAGTAAATAAGGTGATTAAGTCACGAAAACCCCTTTCAGAATACCTTCTTGGTGTTAAAAGGCCAGATAGAAAATATATTACCTGGGTGAGTGTTAACGCCTCACTTGTTTTTGATAAAAATAATAAAGTCAAATACGCTACTATTTCATTTAGAGATATCACTGAACGAAAAAGATTTAAAAGTGAAAATGTACACCAAAGACAATTATTAGAATCAGTAGGTGACTATTCAAAAATCGGTGGCTGGGAAATGGATCTGGCAACCGGTAAGGCAACATGGACAAAAGCTACATATGCTATCGTTGAAATAAAGCAAGGGAGCCCTGTGCCAGAATTTAAAGAACATATCAGCTGGTATCTTCCTGAGTATCGCAACATGGTTAAAAAGACAATGAACGCTTTGGTGAGAACAGGAAAACCAATGATGTATAAAGCACCTTTCAAGACAAAAAAAGGAAGAATAAAATGGGGTGAGGCGCGAGGATGGTGTGTTGTTGAGAAGGGAAAAATGATAAAAATTAGAGGCACGTTTCAAGATATCACGGCAGTGAAGGTTACAGAACAAGAGCTAAGAAATAGTGAAAAAAAATACAGACTTCTTGTTGAGAATATTCCTCAAAGTATATTTTTGAAGGATAAAAATTTGGTGTATGTGTCGGCCAATAAGCGTTTCTGTGATGACGCAGGTATTAAAGAAAAAGATATTATCGGGAAAACCGATTACGATCTATTTACAAAAGAACTGGCAGATAGATACAGGAAAAACGATAGACAAATAATCCGGCATGGAAAAAAAGAAACTTATGAAGAACCGTACATTGGTGCAGATGGAGTGGAGAGACTGGTATATACAACAAAAGCTCCCGCTAAAAATGATAAAGGCAACCCTGACGGTGTGATGGGAATATACTGGGATATCACCGAAAGAATTCAGATGGAACATGCTCTGAAGAAAGAACGCTACTATCTCAAGAAAGCTCAGGAGATAGGTCATATAGGTGCTTGGGAGCTTGATATGGGCGCAAATGAGCTTGTATGGTCGGACCAGGTTTACCGGATATTCGGCATGAGGTTGGGAATACCTATTACGTACGAGTCTTTTCTAGGTTGTGTTCATCCGTATGATAGGGAGTATGTGGACAGGGAACGGAAGGCGGCACTGAAGAAAAAACCGTATAGGATCGAATATCGGATTTTGGTAAATGGTAGTGTAAAATGGGTTACGGAAGAGGCTGAATGGACCTACGATAACAAAGGAAAAGCCATTGAAGCGATAGGTTTTATTCAGGATATCACCGATCGTAAAAGCATTGAGGTAATGAAAGACAGTTTGATTCGCGACGTATCGCACTCAGTAAAAACACCTCTTTCCAATGCGCGTATGGCATGCGATATTGTGCAGGACGGTATTGCTCGTAAAGATTCTGATGTAGCCAAAAAAGGGCACGAGATAGTTCTTGAGAACATAATAAAGGCGTATCAGGATGTTGAGAATATATTAAGGATATCTTTTATTGAAGAAAATTTTGTTACTGGTGTAAAGAAAGAAGTTTCTCTTTCAGAAACGGTAGAAAATGTTGTTAACGTATCAATACGTTCAATAAAAGCCAAGAATCTTACTGTAAAGACAAACATTAGAAAGGGCGCTGACAGAATATTCGTAAATCCCAGTCATTTTCGATTGGTACTGGACAATCTTTTGAACAATGCAATAAAATTTACTGATAAGGGCTGGATAAAGATTAGCACATGTTCCAAAGGTAGTAATATCGTGATAAAAATGACAGATACAGGATGTGGTATGGCGCCAAATACCCGAAAAAAAGTGTTTGATAAATTCTTTAAGCGTCAAGCGGCAGTTGGTGGAATCGGGCTCGGACTGAGTATTTGCAAAGGATTTATTGAAAAGTGGAATGGACAGATACATGTAGAGTCAAAAGGTATCGGTAAGGGAACATCTGTTATTGTAACTCTTCCTAAAAATAAATAATATGTGAAAGGAGAAAAATAATGAAGGATATATTAATAGTCGATGATGATAAAAACATGGAAGATATTTATAGGCATTTTTTTTGTGATGTGACAGATAAATATACAATTGATATTGTATGTGATGCGAGAATCGCTTATAAACGGGCAATGGAAAAGACCTATGATCTTATCATTCTTGATATAATCATGGAGCCTCTGGATGGAGAAGAATTTTATGCGTGTTATAAGAATGAAGCCGAAAAAATAGATCAACCTATACTTGTATGCAGTGTAATTGATCCTACTGAAATCGGGTATATGAAAAAGTATGGAAGGGTGGGTTTTCTAAAAAAACCTATCGCAAAAAAACAATTGCTTAGAAAAATAGATCGTATTCTAAAAGGGTCATCATGAGCAAAAAAGCAAACAAAAAGAAGATATTAATAGTAGAAGACGATAAATGCATGCAGGATATATACAGAAATTTTCTCAGAGAGTATGTAGGTGTTTATGATATGGAGATTGTTGACGGCGGTATTCCGGGTTATAGAGAATTGCGCGAAAAAAAATATGACCTGGTTATATTAGATGTTCTCATGGAAGATATGTCAGGTGATTCACTGTTTGCTCTTATAGCTAATAGCAGTAAAAATGTTGATATCCCCGTTATTGTTGTTAGCGTTTTGAGTCCTAAAGACAGTGCGATTACCTTTATTCTTAATCGAGAAAATACCAGTTATCTCAGCAAGCCGGTTACAGCAGAGCAATTGATACATAAAATTAAAGAGGTGTTAGGTTGAAATAGGGGGGACTGTTGTCCCTTTTCTAATAGTGACTGTGAAAAGTGTACACATCGTAGTGTTTGTATAGTAGAATGCCTTTCGAAGGATGCGAGAGGCAGCGTTTAGAAGGAAAATAATACGCGAAAGATTGTTTTGATTGTCCCTGCCGTTTGAATGTAAGCCCTCTTGATGCAAGAAAGTGTTCACGTAAAGTTTGAGAAAGGAATTACAAATCACTTTGCCGGATGGTTTTTGGGTGGCACTTACTTGTTACAGGTAAAAAGATAGAAAGATTCTTAATAAAAATACAAAGGAGAAATAAAATGTCTAAAAAGATTATCGTAATTGGAGGGTCAGCTGCAGGGCCAAAAGCCGCAGCAAGAGCAAAACGGCTTGATCAGGAAGCTGAGATTACTATCATTCAAAAAGCCGCGGACTTATCTATGGCTTCATGCGGATATCCATATTATATAGGGGGAGTCTTTGAGGATAGAAACATGTTAGTATCGACACCTACCGGAGTTACCAGAAATCCAAAGTTTTTTTTGAATGCAAAAGGCATTAATGCAAAAACTGAAACTGAAGTTATTGAAATCAATAAGGAAGCTCACACGGTTACATTAAAGGACTTAAAAACGAATGCTACTGAAATTGCGGATTATGATAAGTTAATTATTGCTACGGGATCAATACCCCGCATCCCGAATATCCCCGGTAATGATTTGCAAGGGATTACTACGTTACAATCAATGAAAGATGCCGATTATTTAAGAAAAATTCGTGATGAAGGTATAATTAAAAAAGCGGTAATTATTGGCGGGGGATTAATCGGTATTGAAACCTGTGAAGCTTTACATTTAGCGGGGATTGAGACAATTATTATTGAATTATTGCCGCAGTTGTTAACATTTTTAGATATTGAATTGGCGAAATTAGTTGAAAATCATGTAAAAAGTAAAGGAGCAAATGTTCTTACAAATAATGGATTAGTAGAATTTCTTGGCGAGAACGGAGTTCTGAATGCAGTTAAATTGCAAAATGGCACTGAATTACCATGTGAATTAGCTGTTGTAGCTATTGGCGTAAAACCAAACACTTCTTTAGCGAAAAGAGCGGGCCTTCAAATCGGTGAAACCAATGGTATATCCGTAAATGAATATCTGCAAACTTCTGATCCTGATATTTACGCTGCGGGAGATTGTATTGAAGTAATAAATTTAAATACAAATAAAAAAACAGTAGCTCCATATGGAGATTTGGCAAACCTTGAAGGACGTGTTGCCGGAGAAAATGTTATCTGCGGTAATAGTGTAACTTTTCCAGGGACGATTCATACGGGGATATGCAAAATATTCGATTTTACAGCAGGTAGTACAGGGTTGTCTGAAACTGCAGCCAGGAATGCTGGACGTACCAATATTGTTACCGTTATCAATGCTAGCCCTGATAAACCTACATTTATGACTGGTAAATTACTTGTTTCAAAAATGACAGTTGAAAAAACAACAGGTAAGTTGTTGGGATTACAATGCGTGGGACTAGGTGATGTAAGTAAACAAATTTCTATGGCCGCAATGGCTATTAAAGGCGGATTAACTGTGGCAGATATTGTTAACGCTGATTTGCCTTATGCTCCGCCTTTTTCGTTAGCAATAGATCATTTTATTGCCACTGCTCATATAATGGAAAATAAAATAAAAGGTAGAATGGACGGTGTATCAACCAGAGAAGTAAAAGAATTTCTGGATAATAAAAAAGATATGTATATTCTTGATCTTTGCGCCCCTGAGGAGTTTGAATCTATGCGGTTAGGTATTGGGGAAACATTAATTCCGCTTGGAGTATTTAGGACTAGACTTCATGAAATGCCGCAGGATAAAAATAAATTAATCATTTGTTACTGCAAAATATCATTGAGAGGGTATGAAGCTGCAACATTGCTTAAAGCAAAAGGCTGGACAAATGTCAAAGTTATGGAAGGTGGCATTATGGCGTGGCCCTATGCAAGAGAAAGGTAATATCAACTAAACCATACAGTTTTTTTTATAGTTCTTTACGAGGATGGGGCTCATTCCCTTTAAAACTACCCACTGCGTCGGTGAAAAAGCTTTACACACCAACGCGGTGAAAATTCCACCTAGATTTCTCTAATAAATCCTTTTTACTTTGCCTTTGAACGTATATTCATGACTTCCTCCGGTTTTATCATTTTAGCTACTCTCCTTAGAGGTTAGCATAACGTTTTTCCCTTCCAGAAGTGGTGCATTTTTCACGCTGATAACTGGTACATTATTACACGCTGATTAACAGTGGATCAGAATTTTTATGAAGATGTATTGAAAAGCACGCAAGTAGTAGATGAGGCTTCGTAAAAAAACAGGTTTTATTCTTTGTCCTTATGTTTTTCTGCATATCGTTCACTCATTTGCTGCATGACCACGTAGAATACAGGGACAAAGGGTAACGCAAGGAGCGTAGATGAAAGCATTCCTCCGACAACCACGGTGCCAATCGCTCTCTGACTTGCTGCACCTGCTCCACCTGCCCACATCAGCGGCATCACTCCGAGAATAAATGCAAAAGAGGTCATTATAATGGCGCGGAATCTTCGCCGTGTACCTTCAATAGCGGCGTCTTGTATGCTCATTCCATCTTTATGAAGGTCGCGTGCAAATTCAACAATTAGAATAGCGTTTTTACATGCAAGTGCTATCATCAGAACCAGCCCCACTTGCGTGTAGAGATTATTGTCATAACCGCGAATAAGGAGTGCAAGGTATACACCTACAAGTGCCATAGGGACTACCAGGATAACTGCCGCCGGACTTGTCCAGCTTTCATACTGTGCGGCGAGCACCAAAAAAACAAGAATAATTGACAGGGCATAAATAAAATATGCTTGTGATCCAACTTTTTTTTGCTGGTACGTTGTTGCAGTCCAATCGTATTTTACCTCGCTGGGAAGATTCTTTTTAGCTACCTGTTCCATCAGTGTCATTGCCTGACCGGAACTGAATCCCAGCGCGGCTTGTCCGTATACTGATGCAGCAGGATACATGTTGTAGCGTGTGACGAGCTCTGAGCCGAGCATGTGAAGAACGTCCATCAGTGTACCGAGCGGGACCATTTCTCCTTTGGAGTTACGGACATAAAGGTCTTTGATATCTGAAGGCTTTACCCTGAACTGAGCATCTGCTTGTACATATACCTGGAATACCTGATCAAACTTGTTGAAAAGATTGACATATGCAGAGCCAAGATATGATTGTAACGTATTAAAAACAGCCGAAAGTTGTATGTTTAGCGACTCTGCTTTAACACGGTCTATATTCAAATATAACTGTGGACTATCAGCGTTAAACGTGGTGTTAACTCTTGAGAGCCCCGTCTGGCTGTTTGCCGCACGTATAAGTTCTCTTGTCACTTTTGCGAGCTCGGTGAGCCCTAGTGAAGCGCGATCTTCAATCATCATTTGAAAACCGCTTGCCGATCCCAATCCGCGAATCGGTGGCGGGATCATTGTGAATATTACCGCTTGCTGAACCTGAGAAAACTCATAATTAAGCGTATCGACAATACGTTTTTGTGTTTCTTTCTTTCCGCGTTTTTCCCAGTCTTTGTATTTAACAAATGCCGAGAAAACATTTGAAACATTAGCTCCGTCTAAGAATGAAAATCCTCCTATTGTCACCCACGATTCTACTCCCGGAGTTCTTTTAAGAATTTTATCTGCCTGTTTAGAAACTTCTCTTACTCTTGGCTGTGACGCGCCTGCCGGAAGAGTAGCCATTACTATGCAAAATCCTTGATCTTCATCAGGTAAAAAACCTGTTGGATGAGTCACAAAACCCCAGCCAGCCAAGCTGATAATGATAAAAAATAAAATAACCATACGTTTGGGTTGAGCTACCATACGCTTAATTATGCTCATGTACATATCTTCAACACTTTTAAATGCTATATTAAACCAGCGGTAAAACCAATTGCGCTCTTTTTGCACAACAGGTTTAAGGTATAAAGCGCACTGCGCAGGCTTTAGTGTTAATGCATTTAACGCACTGATAATCGCGGTAGAGGCGATAACCAAAGCAAATTGCCTAAAAAGCTGGCCGGTAATTCCCGGCATAAAAGCAGCAGGAATAAAGATTGCAATGAGAACAATCGTAATACCCATAACAGGGCCGGTAAGTTCTTTCATCGCTTTTATGGATGCGTCTTTAGGAGATAAACCTTTTTCAATATGATAAGAAGCGTTTTCAACGATGACTATGGCGTCATCGACCACGATACCTATTGCCAGGATAATGGCGAACAGTGTCATAAGATTAATGGTGAAGCCCAGCATTGCCATAGCGGCAAAAGCACCGATGATAGTAACCGGTATAGTTGTTGCCGGGACCAAAGTTGCCCGCCAATTTTGTAAGAATACCATGATAACGAGTAATACCAATATTCCTGCCAAAAATAATGTGTCGTACACAGATTTTATTGCCTGATTTACGAATATTGTTGTGTCATAACAGATGGCGTATTTGAGTCCTTCAGGAAAATCATGACTCATTTGGGCTATTATTTTACGAACATCTTTTGCAACAGCCACTGCATTTGCACCCGGTAATGAATAGACCAGAATGTGACCTGCTTTATGTCCTGACAATTGGGAAAAATTCATAAAATATTGCTGGCTGAGTTCAACCCGTGCGACGTCCCGTACCCGCACAATCTGAGCTGTTTCACCTCGTACACTGCGAATAATGATATCTTCAAACTGGGGAACATCTGAGAGTCTTCCTAATGCATTAATGGTAAACTGCATTGCCTGATCTTTCGGTACAGGAGGGGCTCCGAGCTGTCCGGCTACAACTTGAACATTTTGACTCTTTATAGCGTTTACAACATCAAGAGTGGTGAGTTTGAAATTCTGTAGTTTATTTGGGTCGAGCCATACACGGATGCTGTACGGACCTGCACCTACTGGCTTTACCTGCCCGATGCCGGGTAAACGAGCCATAGGGTTTTCCAGATTGATGATACTGTAATTAGTCATAAAGGTTTCGTCGTATCGGTCATCGTCAGAATAGAGTGAAATCACCATAAGAATATCAGTGCTTACTTTTCGAACAGTTATACCCTGGACTTGCACAACGTCTGGCAGCTGTGCTAGCGCAACGTTTACCATGTTTTGCACGAGAGAAAGAGATGTATTTAAGTTTGTTCCGATGTCAAATGTGACGGTAAGGGTGTAACTGCCGTCGCTGCCGCTAACAGAAGACATGTAGATAGAGTCTTCGACACCATTTACCGCCTGCTCAATGGGAATGCCGACTGTTTTTGCAATTACTTCCGCGCTTGCTCCGGGATATCGCGTCGTTACCTGGATTGTCGGCGGAACAATGTCCGGATATTGAGCTACGGGCAGATTGTAGAGGGCTACTGCGCCAACAAGAACAGTGATGATGGCAATAACATTTGCGAATATCGGCCGCTCAATAAAAAATTTTGATATCATTACTTGGATTCTCCGGGGTTGCTCTCAGCCGCATCGACCGGTGTGACGTTCCGACCGGGGTACGCCCGCAAAAGACCTTCGATGATTATTGATTCTTGTCCATTGAGTCCATCTTGAATAACCTGCATATCACCCTTATCCTGTCCAAGTGTTACAGTGCGACGCTCAACGATATTGTTGTCATTTACAATATACACATAAGGGCCGATTTGATCGTATCCAACAGCCTTCTGCGGAACAAGTATTACCTGAACATCTTTTTTGATCTGCACTCTGATACGAGCAAAGAATCCGGGAATAAGGAGCCCCTTAGGATTTTCGAATATTCCACGTAAGAGCAGTGTTCCGGTATTTGGGTCAATTGTAATTGCTTCAAAATCTAAAAATCCTTGATGCGGGTATCCTTTTTCATTTGCTAACCCCATAGATACAGGCGCTTTCCAGTCTCTATCGACGCTTCTTTTGAGTTCCTTGTTTTCATCCCTGATACGCAAAAGCTCTCTTTCACTGATCGTAAAGTAGGCATAGATCGGATCGATCTGATTGATTTCGGCCAGGACAGTTTTTTCTCCTGAACCAACAAGGTTTCCCGGATCTTTTAGGCGACGGTCAATTCTTCCGTCAAACGGCGCATTGACTGTTGTATAATCAAGATCTAGCTGGGCAAGGTCTCTATTTGCTTCCGCTTGCATAACAGCTGCTGCGGTCGCGTCTCTTTGATAATGCCATTTATCGAGGTCAGTTTGTGATGCAGCGGCTTTTTTTACCAGGTCGCTATAGCGGTCATATTCAGTTTGTGCGTGTTCGAGGTTTGCTTTTTGCACAAGGATCTCTGCATTAGCAGCCTTGAGCTTTGCCTCATACGTATTTTGCTGGATCAAAAAAAGCTGCTGGGCTTTCTTTACTGTAGCACCATCCTGAAAGAAAACTTTTTCGAGATATCCTTCTACACGTGCACGTAACTGTACGGTGTTTATTGACGAGGTATTACCGGTAAAATTAATGTATTCGGTAATTGCTTTCTCAACGGGTTTGCTGACCGTTACTTTAGGGGGATGCGGAGATTTGTATTTATTGCTTTTCCCGCACGATGTCAATGCGATTGGGGAAAGAAGTATTAATGTTATAATAAAGGTTAAATTTCTTTTTATTGTCATTGCCCCCCCAAATAAGTAAAATTTTAAATTCCAAAAATTCACCGCGTCGATGAATTTTTCTGCTCCCATTCTGTGTAATCCCCCCCCCTAGATTTTCTCGGTCTTCGCCTCCAAAATCATAAAACAGGGGGGATAGTGAGACTTGCCAATCTCACAAGTGACAACATTGTGAGATTGGCAAGTCTCACTACATATCAGGTAAACGGATAACCGGTTTTGAAGCTTCTACCGGATCAGTTTCGGATACTTTCGGTTTCAGTAGATTTCCCCAGTATGTACGTTCCTTCATTTTTGTTTGAATCGAAGTAGGTACAAAATCTTTTCCTTCCCGTATTTCCCATCCGCCGCCTAATGCACGATACATCGACACCAGATTTTGAGAGATAGCACCCCGTGCAACGGCATGATTATTCTGTTGTAATAACAATTCCTGCTGTGCAGTCAGAACAGTGGTAAAGTCGGTCATACCTTGTTGATATTGGATTACTGCAAGATCGGTCGACCGTTTAGCTGCGGAAACACTTTGCAAGAGAAACGATGCACGCTGCTGTGATTTTACAAAACCGGTTAACGCGTTTTCAACTTCTCTTTGTGCCTGCAAAACTTTATCTTGATATAAGAGCAGTTTTTCCTGGAACAGAGCGTCTTGCGTACGTACATTATTTATAATGCGTCCATAGTTTAAAATATTCCATTTAAATGAAGGCCCCATACTGCCACTGAAAGCATTATAATCCCACATGTTGCTTAGTGGAAAAGTAGTCATGTTTGAAGCTTTCCAGCTCAACGATCCATTTAAACTAAAAGCGGGAAGAAGATCAGCTTTTGCTATTCCGATACGGGCACATTGGGCGGCAGCGTCATATTCTGCCTGACGGATATCTGGCCGACGGCGCAAAAGATCCGCGGGAATACCTATCGCAACCTGTTCTTGTGGTGTTGGGATCTTTACTGCTTGAGCACCGATAAAATCTGATATAATAAAAGGTGGCTTACCGAGCAGTGTACTCAAGAGATTTACTGCCTGGATCAAATTTGTTTCTATAGTAGGTATATCAGCCTGAGTACTTGCAAGTATGGTTTTTGCCTGTTCGACATCACGATCAGAAGTGGTTCCGCCTTTGAAACGAGTCTCAGCGATTTTTAGGCTTTCTTTCTGTACAGTAACGTTTTCATGTGCGATCAGAAGACGTTTTTGGAGTGTTCTTATTGAAACATATGTTGATGCAACATCCGCAATAAGGGTAACGAGGGTATTATCATAATCAGCAGCGCTTGACATAAGTGACATGTTTGCAGATTCTATTGCGCGGCTAAATTTCCCCCAGAAATCGATTTCCCAGCTTGCAAGCCCGCCAATAGCTGCTTGTGAAAAGTTATGTGTTGGTGCGGAAAGACCTTGTGTTGAATATGCACTTAAGCTTTGCCGTTCGAGGGAACCATTAGCCTGCTGTGATTGTGGGAACCAGTTGCCAACAGCGATCCCTAGCTGTGTTCGTGCCTGCAAAACACGTATGCCGGCGACATGTAGCGTGAGATTCTCTTCGTACGCCTTTTCTATCAACGCGTTAAGTACAGGATCGTTAAAAGCGCTCCACCAGTTACGGTATTGACCCGGTCCTTTTTTTACATCATTGTTATTTTCTTGAGACCACTCAGGTGAAACAGCTGTTTGCGGGGGAGCATAATTAGGGCCTAAGCGAAAAAAACAACCGTTTAGCGAGAGAAATACGAAAGATAGAGCTATGAAACACGCACAGCGTACTGTGCGGTTAGCTGTCCACTTAAGAGAATGTGTAGTCATATTTTCCGTACGTGTTTAAGATTATCGTTAGATCAATATCAAGTGCCCTAGAGTCTACTAAAATAGTATGATCATATCAATAACTTTATGGGGTTAGTTGTTTGCGTGGTGAAAGTGTTTTCTATTTCGAAATCGCGATGCGATTTCTGTGCTGACATTTATTGTCTTGAAAACTTACAGTAAAAGAGTAAAATATCGTACCAATGCGCTACTTACTACTTATTATAATTATGGCTGTTACCTTTATTCAAACCTCCACCGTGTTTGCACGAGAATCTTTAACTAATGAACAAGATTATTTCAACTTTAGAAAATACAAGTCTACCTATACGTATTTTGATAACTATCAATATAATGATTTACGTGATGAGAGCTCCGCAGTGCGGAAAGTCCAACGCCTGGGAAAACATCTTGTTACCGGATTTGACTTATTAAAGAAGAACAAACCAGACGAAGCATTAGTTGAATTTAAAAAATCTTCCCGATTAGTACCTGAATATCTTCATGTCGATTTTATTATAGCTCTTACCTATGACAAGAAAGGTGAGAAACATAAAGCTGCAAAATATTATAAATCGTATCTTGAAAAACTTGAGAAGTTTTGGGATGGTTTGTATCGACTTACATCACCTATAATAATAAAGACAGTAAAGTTTGATATAACCGGTTATAAGAGAGCAAAAGAACTGATTACTCAAAGGATGGCAGCAAGCGGTATAGATATAGATAAGGTATATTCCGGCAGGAACCCAATTGTATATGTCATTGTGTTTATCGTTATAATGTTTTGTGTAACGGTGTACCTCATTATTGAATCTAAGCCAATAAGAAGGATCCGCTACATGATAAAGGCAATATTTAATAGTCGAAAAGATACCTGGGTATGTCGCAACTGCGGAACACTAAACGTAAATGTTAATATTGAGTGTAGGGAATGTAGTGAGACTAGAAAAGTCACAGGCAAAGCACTGTGAATTTTCTTTAGTCGCCCTTAGGAAACGGGGAACGTTTCCAAGGTTTTGGTCCCCGGAGGGGAAACTATCCCCCCTGTTTTACGATTTTGGAGGGCAAAGCCCGAGAAAATCTAGGGGGGATCACGGGGAATGGGATCTCAGGAATCGCATAGCGATTACGATGTTGTGACTAAAAATAATATGGCTTTACACCGCCCCGATAAATCGGGGCGGTGGGGGATGGAAGGTAGTTGTTCGTTCCGCGCAAGGAGTAACCATGAAGCTAAATTATTTACTTATACCGATCATCACATTTCTCACGGCATTTGTCGGCGGGTGTTTTACGAGTAGCGGTATGGAATGGTACAGAACGATTAATCTGCCTGCGTGGACACCACCGGGGTCGGTTATCGGCATGGTGTGGACCGTTATATTTATACTCTCAACGATAGCCGCTCTTATCGTCTGGAACACCAGTGAAAGGAATACTGTTTTCTGGGTTATTATCGCGATGTTTTTGTGTAACGCACTTTTAAATATCGGGTGGTGTTATATCTTTTTTGGCAAGCATCTTATCGGGCTCGCAATAATTGAAGCGGCTGTGCTTGATATCAGCGTCATTATTTTAATCATACTTATATGGAAGTCCTCGGTGATTGCATCACTTTTGTTTTTTCCGTATGCTGTTTGGGTTGCATTTGCAACCTATCTTACATATACTATTTGGATGCTTAACAGATAGAAGGGCAGTGATGTATGAAAGAAAAAGTAAAAGAAGTATTAAATAAACAAAAACTTGGTGTTCTTGCAACTACAGGCGACATTTATCCGTGCACATCACTTGTCGCTGTTTCTCATTCGCAAGATTTGAAAGTTGCCCTTTTTGCAACGCTGAGAAATACGCGAAAATATATAAATATTCAAAATAATCCGGATGTAACAATCCTTGTTGATAACAGAACAAATACCGAAGAAGATTTTGAGCATGCTGTCGCACTGACTATTATGGGTAGGGCGCAGGAAATTGCATCAGAACAAGTAGATGAATATAGAGAATTGTTTTTAGCAAAACATCCGTCACTGAGAACATTTGTTGATGATCCTGACTGCGCGCTTATCAGTTTGATTGTTTCAAAGTATGTGTATGTTTCACAGTTTCAGGAAATAACAGAAGTGGATATGTCGTAGCCTTTCAAAGGAAAGATACGCCTCAAAAAAATAATTGTATTATATGGTTGACAAATAAACTGAGTAATGTAAAATGGTTCTCGTAAATAAGAGAGTGTGAATTTCAACCTTCAAGGTTCAGAGAAATATACACCTTGAGGGTTTTTTTTATTTTCAGCTATTGTTTACCAAATAAACTAAGAAAGGAGGAATAACAATGCCAAAAGGAACAGTGAAATGGTTTGATAACACAAAAGGTTATGGATTCATTACACCTGAGTCAGGCAGTGATGTATTCGTGCATCATAGTGCGATTCAGGGCGACGGCTACAAGACTTTAGACGAAGGACAAAATGTTGAGTTTGAAATTCAACAAGGCGCTAAAGGCGAACAAGCAGTCAATGTAACAAAGATATAACAGTGTTAAAAATCTAAAAAAAGAGAATAGAGTCTGGCTGTAGTGGTCAGGCTCTATTTTTTTGAGGAATTATGAAGAAAATTGCATTCGATGTAGTGCTCTTGACATCAGAAGAAATGACATCACGAGCAATAGAATTAAACAAAAAGCTTTTAGAGTGCGGCGTTAAAAAAATAGTGTTAGATAAAAAACATTGCCTGCCTCATATTTCGCTTGCTATGGGAGTTATCCCTGAAAAAGATATTGGTGTAGCAAGAGATATAGTGCAAAATATTGCACAGGAATATCAAGCATTCCAATTAGAAGCTACATGTATTGCCGTTAACACAATAAATACTGGTGAAAAAGTATCAAGTATCGAAATTAAAAATAATGAGAAGCTGCAATCGCTTCATGAAAAGGTAATGGATTCTTTCCGGTCGTATATAGGTCGCGATGCTTGTATAGAAATGTTGTGTCAGCCTGCGGTAGAGGAGACGGCGTCGCTACACTGGATTAAGAACTTTTCCGAGATTGCGGCCCATGAAAAGTTTTGGCCGCACATAACATTGGGTGTCGGTGAGGCACGAGACAAAGAGTTTCCGGTTGTTTTTGATGCTTGTACAATTGCTGTATATCAGTTAGGTAACTATTGTACCTGTAGAAAAAATCTGATAGCATATACGTTGAAAAAAAGAATATAGGCGGAGGAATGAGAAAAAGATTCATATTAGCGATCATATTTGTTGTTTTAGCGTTGATAATAACTATATTATTGAACACTAAAAACAATGAGAGCGTGAAGAACAAGAATAATGTTATAGAAAGAAATTTCAAGTAGAGTAGCAATGGTTCCCTATTGTCAAAGAAACATAAATCGAAACAGTGTAAGCCATTTAAAGAGAATTAAATACCTCTAATATGTCCTGTAATCAGCAATTCCGCAACAAAGTATTTTAGCTCACCATAAGTCATTCTATTTACGATATTTTAGTGGTAAACGCCTTGTTTGAGCAAATTCGTATTGACGTTGAAGTATTTTATTGACATAAAAACTGA
>JAVCCP010000024.1 GCA_030765405.1 Candidatus Ancaeobacter aquaticus
CCATCCATGCTAATCGATATTTGTTGTGCTGTTAATCTATTGATGAATGCCTCACTCGTAAACTGTGCCCCTTGATCCGAATTGAATATCTCAGGGGTTCCGTATTTTGCCAGAGCTTCATCAAGTGTTTCACAACAAAAACTTACATCCATGGTATTAAGGAATTTATTAAGGTCGCTGTTTATCAAGGGAATGAAAACACAGCAAGTATTGAAAAAGTAATACGGAATGATAAAGGACAAATTCAAAAATTCTACAAGAGATTAAAGAAGGAATATAATATCCGAGCGTGTTATGAAGCAGGAAGTTGTGGTTATGTATTTTATAGATGGCTGAAAGAGATCGGAGTGAAGTGTGAAGTAATAGCGCCAAGTTTAATACCGAAGCGAGTAGGAGATCGGATAAAAACAGATCAACGAGATGCACAAAATTTGGGACGATTATACCGAGCAGGAGAATTAGTTGCTGTGCATATCCCAAGTGAAGAAGCTGAAGCAGATCGTGGCGTGGTACGATTGAGAGACCAAATCAGGAAGGAAATTCACCAATCGAAACAGTATATTCTAAAATTTTTACAAGTACGTGGATTAAGGTATGAAGGAGTAAAAAATTGGACCCAAAAACATTGGGACTATATCAGAATAATCAAGTTTGAGAATAAAGCGGATCAATTTACATGGTGTCGTTATATTGAAATATTGGAATATAAATTACAGGAATTAGTAGGAGTAGAAGAAAGGATAAAAGAATTGGCCTTTAGTAAAAAATATGAAGAAGTAGTTAAGAAGTTGAGATGTTTGCGGGGAGTAGATGTTTTAACGGCAATTACATTTGCGACAGAAATAATAGATTGTAAAAGATTTAGTCAGCCAAGAGAAATAATGGCTTACTTAGGATTTATTCCAAGCCAATATAGTTCAGGTAAAAAACAACGATATGGAAGAATAACCGGAACGGGCAATAGTCGGTTGAGGCGAATATTGGTAGAGGCTGCTTGGCACTATCGTCATGCTCCGCGGATATCAAAAGAATTAAAAAAGCGTCAAGAAGGACAAGATTTGGAAGTTATTAATTACTCGTGGAAAGCACAAAAACGTTTATATAAAAGATTTACAAATTTAGGGTTTAGGAAGAATAAAAAAATAGCTGTAGTTGCGGTGGCTAGAGAATTAACAGGATTTATTTGGTCGTTAATGGTTAATGAAAATAATTATAGTGGAATTAAAACGGCATAAAATTTAAAAAGATATATTGAGAAAGGGTAAGAGTTGGTACGAGAGGGAGATCCTTGTGACCCCTATGCGATAAGATTAAATTCTTAATTCGCGCTATAAAGATCAAGGCAGGCCCAGACGAAGTTTATATCATGTACAGGCTTTTAGCCCAATGTACGAATACCAGGTTGATTCATCGTCGAAGCGACCAACTCAATGCCCTTCTCATTAAAAATATGGTCTGAATATGGTTTGATTAAAAAAATATTATTGAGGGATTGACACGGTATTCCATACCAGGGGACACTCACCTTTTAAGGAATGATCTGTCCTATGACAAACCTCATCGAGGTAGGGATAACGTACTATTGCTTCTTAAAAACTAGGCGTGACCTTTCTTTTTCTGTTTATTAAAATAAACTTCATCTTCTTTGCAATCTTTAATCAATCTCTTAATATGATCTATATCTTTCTTGCTTTTAGCATATTTTAATGCTTCATTATAATTTTTAATTGCTGTTTTAAAATCCCTATCATTTTCCCAACTCATATGGCCTAAGAACATATATACACTACTAACAATCCAGTTAGGTGCTTTTCCATCCGTTAGTATTTTATTAGCATACTCCAATGCCTTCGGTTTCTTACTTAATTTCCAATAACATACTACTAAATCAGACAGTGTCATATAATAATAATCCAAAGCTAAATTTGGATCATTCTTATACATATCTATAACTTTACTGCAATAATTAATAGTTTCTTTATATTCTTCCAAATCTTTACAGCAAAGAGATAATTCAACCAATATTTTCAAACGCCTTAGCTTTGTAATATCCTTAACATTTAATCCATCAATTAAATATTTTTTTGCAGTTTTGAAATCATCTTTGTCAACATATGAGGATCCTATATAAAATAATGCATCTGCTTTTTTCTCTCCATCTATTATCTTTAAAACCACTTCTAATAACTTTATTGCCTTATCTGGATAATCCTTAAAATACGCCATTTGTCCGCAAATAAAGAAATACTCACCTAATTCAGTTTTTGATAATTTTTTTAAGTCTTCATTTTTAATCGAATTCATTAACTTATCAGCTTTATCTAAATTTTTATCACCACCATCTATCATTAAATCATAAACTTTTTGAATTGTTTTCATTACGTTCATAAAACATCCCCCTACTTATCAGTCCTCAACTGGTCCGCAAAATCCATGCCCTGACCTGTTGCTTTAACAGTATTATTTATTATTCGGCCCGCTTTTGTCTTGTACTTATCCTGTTGTGGATTAATCTCATCAACTTTTTCATTTATATAATCACGATTTTTCTCCGAGGATACTGGTTTGGAGTGAAGAAATAGATGACTATCAGCCAAAGTTTTAGCTATGATTGATCTCATCAAGACAGAAATACTACTGTTTATTCTTTTTTAAACCTTCATTACATTCAGCAATTAAATCTTTATAAAAATCCTTATTAGTTTTTTCTTCAGCTAGATTAAGCGCCTTTTTATAATTTTCCTTTGCCTTCTTATATTCCTTTTTTTCCAAATATCTATGACCTAAAATACAATATGTGCTTTTCATAACCCAATCAGGAACATTCTTTGTCAACAGTATTTCATTAGCATAATCGTCTGCCTTTCTATCTTCACCTAATTTCCAATAACATGTAGATATGCTAGATACTGCATTATAGTAATAATCATTCAAACTTAACTTACTATCCTTAAATATTTCAATAATTTTATAATAACTTCTTAATGCTTTTCCATATTTATCTAAATTTCTATAACAAAGACTCAACTCAGCCAATATATTTATTTTTATTTTATCGCTCAAGTTTTTTATGTTTAATGCTTTTTTAAAATACTTTAGGGCTAATTTATAATTATCTTTATCATTATAAGAAGATCCAATAAAATACAAAACCTCTGCTTTTTTAGTTTCATCAACTAATTTAAGCGCTGCTTTTAACATCTTTATCGCTTCATCCGGAAACTCTTTATAACAAACCATTTGCCCGCAAATAAGGGAAAATTCACCTAATTCAGTTTTTGATAATTTCTTTAAGTCTTCTTTTTTAATCGAATTCATTAACTTAGCAGCTTTATCCAAATTTTCATTACCACCATCCATCATTAAATCGTAAACTTTCTGAACTGTTTTCATTACATTCATTAAACATCCCCCTACTTATCAGTCCTCAATTGATCCGCAAAATCCATGGTCTGACCTATTGCTTTAACAGTATTATTTATTGCTCGACCCGTTTTCGTCTTGTACTTATCTTGTTGTGGATTTATCTCATTAACTTTTTTATATATATAATCACGATTTTTCTCCGAGGATACTGGTTTAGGGTAAATTTTTTCATCCGATTTTTCTTCCCCGCGTTTAAGCCGATTTAATTTATCTTCATCACTCTTATTCCAATCCTCCTTACCACCCTTCCCTTTTTCGCTTTTATTAATAATATCATCCGTACTTGGCCTGTCTATCGGCACTCCTTCCTGCTCATCAGGTATATCAGGTACCGGCTCGACTATCATCGGTGGTGTTGGTTCTTCTATTGGCACTCCTTCATCCTGCGGAGGGGGTTCATATATCGGTTCATCTATTCTGGGTGATGATGTGTCGTCTATTGGATATACTTCGGGGCCTTCTTCTGTTACCGGCCCTTCTATCGTTACCGGCAGTGACGGCGGTATTGGTGTATTCTCTGGCGGTGACGACGGCTCAACTGTTCCACCGGATGTATCCGGCGGTAAAAATATGTCTCCGCCAAATATATCCCCAAATATTGATCCATCACTGTTTGGAGCATCTCCTTGCACTCCGCCTGAACCATCAGCGCTGTCATTACCACCTTCCCCAAAAAATCCTGTAATAATATCTATAATCGTACCTATAATATCTGATATAGACGGCAAATTTATATCTGACGGTATATTTGGTAAAGTGTCTCTGGCAGGGTCCGCACCCTGCCCTGCTGACGGCGGCAGGACTACACCTCCTAATATTGCCGCCTCGGCTTCATTGCTCCAAAAGTCATCAAACCAATCAAAGAACGAATCACCTTCTCCCGTTGAACATAATCCTAACGGGTCTATCCACCTTATGGGATTATTTCTCGCGTATATATATCTATTTATTCCGTCAGGCATACCTAATGGATCAAGCTGTGTGAACCTTCCCAACTTAGGATCGTAATATCTTGCCCTGTAATAATAGAGGCCTGTTGCGCTGTCAAATTCACGACCGGTAAAACCAAAAGCACACCTCGGAGTAGTCCCTGCGGGCCACCTCCGAGGAGTGCCGAATGCGCTATAGCTAAATCTATTTACTATCTTTCCTTCACTATCAGTAACCGCCCTAATAGAATTCTGCCCATCATGAATATAATATTCTTCATTATCGCCTGATACCTTGGCAAATATCTCGTCTATCCCTTTACCCCCTATATATCTGGACAGTATCTTTCCTTCTTCATCATATTCCATTATTATATTCGAGCCGTCATAAAAATAACCGGTTGTTTTATCCCCTTCTATCTTCTTTATCCTCCTGCCGAATAAATCATATTTGTATTGGACCTCTTCCTTCCCGTTGACCTTTACAACTGAAAGTTTATTGCCGGAATCATATAAATATACTGTATCCTTATCATCGCATAATTCCCTTACAAGATTTCCGTTACGGCTGTATCCATACAACATCTTTTTTCCTCCAGCCGTCCCTTCAACCTTATCAACCTCCTTTATCATCTGATTTAACGTATTAAAATAATATCTTGATTCAGTCTTTAATATATGGCCTTCTTTCTTTTCACTTCTAATAAACTTTATCCTGTTGCCATTCCCGTCATAAAAATATTCTTCCCGATTACCATTTGAATATTCAACCTCTGTTAACTGATTCGATCCGTCATACTTATATCTCGTCTTACCTGAAATGCTTTCAGACTCTATTCTGTTTCCTGAGGCATCATATACATATCTAAAAAAATCTATTGTTTTATTTGTTGTATCCTTAGCTTCCAATTGTATGAGATTTCCTGCCTGATCATATGAATAGCTTACCACTATACTGTTGGATAATGTCTTTTCAATCCTTCTGCCCAGCTTGTCATAATTTAGCGCTATCCTCTTTCCGTCATATTCGATCTGTTCTGCCTTATTCAATTTATTATATTCATATAATATTTTTATCTCTTTACCTGAAGACACACACGTTATATTGCCGTTTAAATCATATTTATATTCTATTTCTTTTCCCTGGGCATTAATGTTTTTTGCCCTGTTAAAATTATCATATGAGATGTTTATCTCGCGCCCATCATCCGACAAAATCCTTATCCTATTGCCGCTTTTATCATACTCGTACCTGATAAAGTCATTACCGCCTGATGAAATCTCCGACACCTTACCTATAGCAGTATTATACCGCAGGCTGATTTTCCCGCCTTCACCGCCTATTGAGGCCAAATCGCCCATTCGATTGTATCCATAGCTGATTTCATTTCCAAGCTGGTTTATCTTTTTCGTTACTCTGTTTATACCGTTATATTCATAGCTCTCCTTGCCTCCCATGGGGTCTACCAACTCAATCAGGTTTCCCGCCAAATCATATTTCTTTAATGTCTTGTCGCCATTCCTGTCTGTAACCTCAATAACCCTGTTTAATTTATCATATTTATATTTAAGCTTATTTCTTCGTGGGTCTGTCAATTCAACAAGGTTTCCTTCAGGATCATACTTGTATTCCAGGCTGGACTTGTTTGCCATAATAACCGCGGAGAGCCTTCCTGCTGGATCATATTTATATCTGGTTTTATCTCCTGCAGCGTTAATATAACCTATTCGTCTGCCGTACACATCGTAAATATTTTTTGCTTTGCCGCCAACCGCATTGGTTGTTTTACTTAGTTTTCTCCACCAACCTTTTGTATAGCTAAACTCAGTAACATTACCCATTATGTCTTTTATGGCAATAACATTACTGAACGCATCGTAGGACATCCTTACAATAATGGATTTCCCTCTTTCCGTTTTCCTTAATATCTCCAGGACCCTCCCTTTTTGATCATATTTATATTTTGTCTTTATCCCTCGGGGGTCGCTATATAAAATCACCCTCCCAATATCATCCCTATTATACAACTGGACTACCGCGTCCTTCTGGTCGGCTCCCAGATATCTCGTTACCTTTATTACATTTCCCTTCTTATCGTAGGAAAATCCCGTCATATTTCCCAATGGATCAACTATAGCCGTAGGCAACCCGTAACTGCCCCATAAATATTTTGTTATGTCTCCTATCGGATTTATAATCTCTTCTAAATTACCATTCCGGTCATAACTATATTTTGTTACCGCGCCTATTTCATTAACCCGTTCTACCAATTTATTTATCCTTTTATTATATTTATACCGCCTTATACCGCCCAATGGGTCTTCTGACTCAATAATGTTTCCAAGGTTGTCATATTTGTATTTCCGGATGTTTCCGTTTTTATCTCTAAACTCTATTAAATTGCCATCGGCATCGAACTTACTCTGGCTATAATTTCCCAAAGCGTCAATTACCTTCGTTATCTTATTGTCTTTGTTGTAATAATATTCTTTCTTCTTTTTGTCCCCTTCATAATACTCTACTTTTCTGGCTTCATCGTTGTATTTGAAGCTGAACAGTCTCTCTCCTTTTTTGCTGCCCTGTTCTATTACCCTGTGTTTTTTATCATACTTTGTAATTACCTCTACTCCGTCAGAATATGTCTTCTCTATAAGATTGTGTTTTCTGTCATACTTATATTTTATCTGGCGCCCCATTACATCTGTTACTTTTACCAGATACTTCGCGTAATATTTATTCA
>JAVCCP010000025.1 GCA_030765405.1 Candidatus Ancaeobacter aquaticus
CTATTGGTAGCCCCAACGGGATTTGAACCCGTGTCTCAGCCTTGAGAGGGCTGTGTCCTAGACCAGGCTAGACGATGGGGCCACATTTCAAAAAGAAATCGTATACTATCACCTCTTACTTAAGATAGCAATGTCGTTTTTGGATAACAACCTTCCCTTCACCGCCCGCGGTGCACAAAACATTTTCACTGCGGCGGCGGAAAGATTGTATGATAATCAACCGTTATATTTTGTGCCGTTTACTTTTGTTTTGTCATCGAAAAGCCATGTAGAAAGATATCGTTCGCCGGAATCACATTGCACAACCACTATCGTTTTCCCTACTGCTTCTTTTCGTTTTGCAACTTCGATTGCAGCCCACATCAGTGCACCGCTTGATATACCAACAAGGACACCCTCTTCTTTTGCAAGACGCCTGGCAACGAGACCTGCTTCAGCGTGCCCGACTGTCATTATCTCGTCTACTACATCCATATCAAGAACTTCGGGAACAAATCCCGGTCCTATACCCTGTATTTTGTGCGGCCCTGGCTTTCCACCGGATAATATCGGTGAATCTACCGGTTCGATCGCTATAATCTTAATGTCAGGATTTTTTTGTTTTAACGCTGTTCCAACACCAGTTACTGTTCCACCAGTACCGACACCAGCGATAAAATAATCCACTTTTCCGTCCGTATCATTCCAAATCTCTTCTGCCGTAGTCCTGCGATGCACTTCAGGGTTTGCAGGATTATTAAACTGTTGCGGCACGAAACTGTTTGGCGTCTCATTGACCAGTTCTTGCGCTTTATCGACTGCGCCTTTCATGCCTTTAGCTCCTTCGGTCAGAATGAGCTCTGCTCCGAATATCTTCAAGAGCTGCCGCCGTTCAATGCTCATTGTATCCGGCATAGTCAAAATAAGCTTATACCCTTTGGCAGCACAGACAAACGCAAGCGCAATGCCAGTATTACCGCTTGTCGGCTCTATAATAACCGTATCTTTATTGATCAGGCCCTGGCTTTCAGCGGCTTCGATCATCGCTAACCCTATTCTGTCTTTTACACTCGCCAGTGGATTAAAAAACTCCATCTTAGCTAAAATGGTCGCAGGTAATCCCTTCGTGAGCTTATTGATCCTTACCAGAGGAGTATTTCCTATTGTCTTTGTAATATCATCGTATATTTTACTCATACCGCATCTCCTTCGTATTATTTTATTGAGTTATCAAGTGCTTGAGAAATATCAGTTATAATATCTTCTACATCTTCAATACCAATTGATAACCGCACATAATCCTGTGTAACCCCTGCTGCTAACTGTTCTTCCGAAGATAGCTGCTGATGAGTTGTCGATGCAGGATGTATCGCAAGTGATTTCGCATCGCCAATATTCGCCAGATGAGATATAAGCTGCAGCGAATCTATAAACTTCTTGCCAGCTTCAATACCGCCTTTTATACCAAAACCAACAATAGCACCTGCACCTTTCGGTAAATATTTTTTTACTTTCGCGTTTTCACTGCTTGACTCAAGCCCCGGATAAATTACCCATTCAACATGCTCGCTCTTTTCTAAATATTGTGCGACTTTTAACGCGTTTTCAGAGTGTCTGGGCATCCGTAGATGCAATGTCTCTAAACCTTGCAAAAAGAGAAACGCGTTAAATGGCGACATTGCCGGACCCAGATCTCGTAACAGTGTTACCCGCGCTTTAATAATGTATGCAATATTTCCCATTGGTTTTAATGCTTCTACAAAATTAAGTCCGTGATAGCTTGGATCCGGGTCTGCTATTAACGGAAACTTACCGTTTGTCCAATCAAATTTACCCGAATCAACGATCAATCCGCCAATAGATGTTCCATGTCCGCCAATAAACTTCGTTGCAGAATACACAACAATGTCCGCGCCAAAATCTATCGGTCTAAACAGATACGGACAGGAAGTATTATCCACAATAAGCGGCAAACCGTTTTCATGTGCAATCTTTACAAGCGTCTCTATGTCAGCAACATTCAGTTTTGGGTTCCCAATCGTTTCTGCATAGATTGCTTTTGTTTTTGGTGTAATCGCTTTTTTAAATCCTTCCATATCTTCAGATGATACAAAATTTACTTTTACCCCAAATTTTTTAAATGTATAGTGAAGCAAGGTATATGTCCCGCCATATAAATTATCTGCCGAAACAATCTCATCTCCCGCTTGCGCGATATTTAAAAGTGCTAAGGTAATGGCTGATTGCCCGCTTGCAGTAGCGAGTGCGGCAACACCACCGTCTAATGCCGCCATCCTTTTTTCCAGAACATCTGTTGTCGGATTCATAAGCCGCGTATAAATATTTCCGAATTCTTTTAGCCCGAAAAGATTAGCTGCATGCTCACTGCTTTTAAATTGATATGATGTTGTCTGATAAATAGGTACTGCACGCGCACCCGTTGTGGGGTCAGCTTCCTGCCCACCATGCAATGCGAGTGTATCCAGTTTAAGTTTATTATCAATTTGTGTCATGTGTTCCTCCATTCATTTATTTATATTGTGTAATTAATACATTTAACATCTAATTCTTTTGATTTCTGCAACAAGTCATGCAACGAGACTTCTTCCAATGTATCTGCAATCTTCCCGCCCAACATGCCCCACAGGTGTTGTGTGACACGTAAAGACATATGCGCTCCGTGAGCTTGGTTTTGCGCACTTTCGACAAGATTAAAGTTTCCTTCCAATATTCCAACAATGTCTTTCATTGTGACATCCTTTGGAGGTTTGGCAAGCTCATACCCTCCATGTGCTCCACGATGTGATAACACAAAACCAGCCACCCTGAGCGGAATAATGATCTGGCTTAAATACTTTTCAGATATCTCCTCGCTGCGAGCAATATCTTTTAAGAAAACAGGTCCCTGCCCGTAATGCAAACCCAAAACATACATAAGCCGCATACCATACTGGGCACGCGTTGATATTCTCATTGGTATCCTCCTCTACATAGTAACTAGTGTATTTCTTTACAGCAGAAAAAACACTTATTTTTCACCAATTATTTCTAAAAACGTATCTTTTCCTATTTCTTCGATTAAATGACCAAGCCTCTGTCGCGATTTTGCATTCTCTTTAAAGAATGTGATAACTTTTTCAATCACAACAAGCACTTCATCTTCACTATACACTTTTTCTAGCTTGATACCTTCTCGTGGTGAGAGCCCTCCACACCCACCGAGATATACCGCAAAACCAATTTTCTTTTCAGGACTAGCCACATCAACCTGTCCATGGATCCCGATTTCAGATCCCCTTGGACGCGTACATCCATTTGGACATCCTGAAACAACTATCTTAAACTTATGTGGAAGGTCCATCCCGCACTCGATACCTTTTTTCTGAATTTTATCAAAAAGATCAAAGGTATTAACTAATCCTCGTTTACACCAATTTGTTCCCGGACATGCAGTCGTAGCACGAAGGCGTGGACCTGATGTTCCAGCATAAATTCCATTTTCTTCCATGATGTTCTCAATTTCAGATACCTTATCAATAGGGATAAACGGTATCTCTATTCCCTGTCTTACCGTAAGGTGGGTATATCCATTCCCGTATATTTTGGAAATATACGACAACTTCTCAAGCTGCTGAGCTGTATAATTACCACTATCCATACGAGTTCTAAGTGTCACACATCCTTCTTTCCGTGACTGCAAAAACCCTCTTTTTTTCAAATCATCATAATCAATTTTATTTTCTGTCATATCACAATCCTTTTTATAAGTTCTTTATAACCGTATGTATAACTCGTTTTGTTCTCTCAAGATCACTGCGTGTATGAGAAAAAGATATAAAGTTTGCTTCATACTCTGAGGGTGCAAAATATATGCCGCCATCTAATAGTCCCTTATACATCTTTTGAAAAAGTTTCTGAGATCCACATCTCACACTAAACATTGTCCCATACGATGTTGCTTTAATCTTTTTATTATACTTTTTACCTTGATCGTTGATTGTCTGAGAGAGCTCAGCTACCATCTGAGCAATTCTTTTATAACAAGCTCGTAACCGTTTTAACTCAAGTAATGTACTCACTCCTGATGACATTACTATATGATTTCCACCAAATGTTGAAGCTTGATATACATTACCTAACGGTGCAAGATGTTTCATAATCTGGTTTTTACCGCCATATGCACCTATCGGTAAACCGCCACCGATTATTTTTCCTAAACATATAATGTCAGGGCTGACCCCGGCTATGTGTGCAAATGACCCATAGTGAAAACGAAATCCCGTAATTACCTCATCAAAAATAAGAAGCGATTTGTATTTTTTTGTTATCCTTCTTACCGCCCGGAGATACTTCTCGTTTGGTGCAGTAACCCCATAGTTACCCCCTACCGGTTCAATAATCACTGCTGCAATATCATCTCCATGTTTTTTAAATAATTGCTCTAATTTTTCACTATTACCATATTCTGTAACAAGCGTATGTCTCACAAAATCCCGAGGCACACCATCACTTAATGATATCTTCTGTGTTGCCAGGCCTGATCCTCCTTCAACCAAGAGATAATCAGCGTGACCATGGTATGAATGTGCACATTTGACTATTTTATTTTTTTTCGTGTATCCTCGCGCTAAACGGATAGCTCCCATAACCGCTTCTGTCCCGGAATTAACAAACCGTATTTTTTCAATTGGCGGCACAGCATCTATAATCATCTTTGCAAGCTCAACCTCTTTACCGTGTGTGCTTCCAAAATGAAATCCATCAGGAAGTGACGTTTTCAACGCATCCACTACACTCTTTTTTGCATGACCTAATATCACTGCACCAAATGAAAGCACATAATCAATATAAGACTTACCGTCATAATCAAAAAGAGTTGAACCTCTTCCCTTTTTAAACAGGATAGGAGATATTCCCGCGTAACGGAATGATCGCACGGGACTATCTACCCCGCCAACCAGATACTTTTGAGCTTGTATGTGTAGTGATTTATTTGTCATTATAATCTCTAATCGCTAGCGCAATATCTTTTGCATGATACGTAATTATGTAATCTGCACCTGCTCGTTTCATTGAGTGCATGATTTCATTTACCATGCCGTCTTCATCCCAGAGCCCCATTGCGCTCCCATTTTTTACCAATGTATATTCACCGCTTACGTTATATACAGCAAGCGGATGATTATATGTATCTTTTGCTTTTCGGACTATATCTAGGTATCCTAATCCAGGTTTCACCATGACAATATCTGCCCCTTCATCGATATCGCGAGAGATCTTATCCAGCGCCTTTTCACTCCTTCGGGGATCTAATTGATATGCACTTCTATTACCAAATTTCGGTGCTGAGTCAGCTATTTCCCTAAAAGGCCCATAAAAATGTGACGCAAACTTTGCCGAATATCCCATTATTTTTGTATGCGTAAAACCATTTTGATCAAGTTTTTTTCTAATTGCCGCTACCTGACCGTCAGCCATTGCTGAGGGACAAACATAGTCAGCACCGCTTGCAGCATGCGAAAGAGCAATTTCAGATAAGGCATTAAGTGTATCAGATAATTCAATAGTATCAGCGCCTTTTTTAATGATCCCGCAATGCCCATGAGTCGTATAATTACATAAACATACATCAGTAAATATTGTCACATCTTTCAGATGGTTTCTTATTTCTCTTACCGATGCACTCACAATATTCGTATCTGAATATGCTCCCGTGCCAGTCCATTCTTTATTTTTCGGTATACCAAAAAGTAATATGTTCCGGATACCTATTCTATGGAGTTCTCTGACTTCATCAATAAGTGCATCTAGAGAGTATCGGTATATTCCCTGCATAGAAGGTATCTCAGGAGATAACGATAAATCCTCGCGCACAAAAAGCGGATAGATCATATCGCTCAAAAGAATCCCGTTATATTCCTGATTTTGTTTTTCTTGTAGTTCTTGCATATTAACTTACAACCTTTTTTCTACCACCTCTCCGACAATGAATACTGCCGGTGGCTGTATGTTTTCTTCTTTTACCTTTTTTACTATTGTTCCTATGGTTCCCTTAATGTACCGGGCTTTTTTATTGGTAGCTCGTTCAATAAATGCGCACGGTGTTTTTACGTTTCTACCACTTTTACGTAATGCTTTTACTACATTGGCTATATTTCCCACTGCCATGAGATAGACTACTGTCCCACATAACGGTGCTTCTATCACAGCGTTCTTATCTTTTTTTCTTCCGGCAACAAGTGCAACTGACGATACTTTGTTTTTTATCGTAATCGGTATCCCCACACTTTCCGGACCAGCAAGCGCTGAGGTAACACCAGGAATCACTTCACACTCCACTTTTTTTCGTTTCAAATACGCTGCTTCTTCATATCCTCTGCTAAACACAAACGGATCCCCGCCTTTGAGGCGCACTACTGTCTTATATTTTTTTGCTTTTTCGTACAACAGTGCATTGATCTGGCGTTGTTCCAACAAATGCAGTCCATCGGCTTTTCCTACACATATCTTTTCGCATGATTTTCTCAAATGTTTTAATAACTGCGGTGATGATAAAAAGTCATACAACACGCAATCCGCTTTTTCAAGGGCACGCAGCCCCTTAACGGTAATAAGTTCAGGATCACCTGGTCCCGCGCCAACAATGTATACTTTATTTGTTTTCATCACGATACTACTTTCTGCATATACATACTGTTATTTAGAATATTCTTTAGCCTGACATTATCTTCTTTTATCTGCACGGCAAGCGCCCCCTGTAAAGGATGCGGGGTAATAACATTAAGTGGTATTATTTGTGAAATCCTTTTTTCAAGCCCCAAACGCAAAAGCGCCGCGTGAGCAACAATTACAGCATCGTACTCACCCCTATCCAGTTTTTCAACCCTTTGGTCAATATTCCCGCGAATATCTTTTACATCTAGATCGTTACGATATCTCTTTATACTTTCATTACGGTTTACACTGCTTGTTCCCAAAACAGCACCAGAAGGAAGTGTGTCTAATGTATAACCGCCTCTTGCAACAAGACAGTCAAAACAACTGATTGATGGTGTCATAAGAGCAATACTAAGTGAATTTGGCATATTCTCATCTAAATCCTTCGCGCTATGAATAGCTATATCTATTTGGTCATGCAACAATGCCTGCTCAAGTTCGTAGGTAAAGAAATCGGTGTTTTCACGCACCGTTAAGGACGATACCTTATCCTTATCTCCCTTTGTTGCTATTTGCATGACATTAAATATCAACCCAGGAAAAAACGACCTAACTTCTTCTACCTGAGCGATTGCCAATCTACTTGGTCTTGTGCCTACCCGTAAACGCATAATTTCTTACCCCTCGTATACTAGAATCAACTTCATCTTTGATCATTTTCTCAGCTGCACGTAAGGCTTCAGCCACAGCACCACTCTTTTTACTGACAGTGCCTATATCGTCAAGATTTTTTAGCGATACCCCAGATATTGTCTCTACAGTCGGCTCCACATTACGCGGTAAAGCTATATCATATATAAAAAGCTCTTTATTCCTTTTTACACTCACTTCATCCACAGTATGTTTTTTTAGAACATAGTGAGGACACGCTGAAGCACTAATAACAGCGTCTACGTGAGAGAGATACTGTGATAGATCATCCAAGAGTATCGCTTTCCCCCCAGACATATTGGCTAATTGCCGTGATCTGGCATGTTTTTTTCGTGACGCAAAATACAGATTTGCACGCGGATCTTTCTTTTCAGCAAAGAGCCGGGCAATGGTTCCTGTTCCCACGATCATTATTTCTTTTTTACCGATGGTGATCCTTTTCTTCGCTATATCATCTATAATATAGTCTGCAATGTCATACACTGCGCGATACAATCCGGACTTAACCCTTATTATAGCTGCATGCTCAAGTACGGTTTTCCATATATCATGCACTCTCCCGAGAGGTACTGACTGATCTACCCATGATTCAAGCTGATCGTAGATTTGCTTTTCTCCTACAACTTGTGAAAGAAGTCCAGCTGCAAGCCGGATCATATGAGTTACCACTTGTTTATTGTTCGTAATAGTATATCCGTACTGTCCCAATGCCGGCACACTATAGACTAGTTGAGCGATTATCTTCTGTGCGATATCCTCATCATGCATATAAGCATAGAGTTCGACTCTATTGCAGGTAAAAAGCACCGATACATCTTCTGCTATAGTACGCACTTTATGCACGATCTCATCACGATTATGATACACGTTTTCACGTTGTGATAAAGATGCGGTATTATGATCGATTCCGATACAAAATAAACTCATCCCAATTATCCTTTAGATACTTTTTTATATCACGTGATAACTCTGGATCCTGTCCATCTGTATACACGGTAACAAGCACTTCCTTGTGACGCACAACAGCCGGAGATATATATGTAGAGTGCTTCTTGTTATCGACAACATTCACCAATATATTTTCTTGTTGAGCCCACATACTTACCTTCTCATTTACTGCAAGGTCATTCGTTGCTGCAATAACAAGCACGCTTTTTTTAATATCTGACCCGCGCACATTTCGTTCTTTCCACTGCAAGACACCCTTTGTATAAAGATTTGAAAGATACGTGGTAACGGTAGGAGAAACAACCGTTATGTTCGCTCCCGCTTTTATTAAAAGGCGCACCTTTCTTTCAGCGATACGGCCTCCTCCTACCACGACCACTTTTTTATCTTTCAACAATACTGCAATGGGAAAATATTTCATTACGTTTATACTCCAGGAAGTTTTTCCTTTAAAGGACGCGTATGAATACCGCATTCCCCTCCACATTTACTGGTACCAATCCATCTACCGGCACGTTCATTATCATCGCTGGTAATATGTGAACACGGCGCACAACCCAGTGACCGATACCCGCGTGCATACAGCTGATTTACTTTCACCTGGTACACTGCTAAATATTGCCATATTTCCCGTTCTTTCCAAATAAGAATCGGATTTAATTTCATCAGTCCTTTATCACGTTCTTCGACTTCCTGATAGTCTGTGCGTGTACGGCCCTCAGTACATCTCAGTCCGGTCACCCAAGAGTCAACATTCATTTCTTCAATCGCTCGTTTCACCGGCTCAACCTTTAATAGATCACAGCATTTGTCAGGGTCTGTTTTATATAATTGACCCTCTATTGTAACATCATTTTTATAAATTTTTAACTCTGGATATTGTACTACTGTCTCGCTCATGAAATCTATCGTTTCAGTTGGTTTGAATCGCGTTGTCACAATAAATCCACGGATATCCTTACTGACCTTTTTCGCAAGATCCCATACAACAACTGAGTCTTTACCGAGACTATTTGCAACAACAAGCTTATCACCATAAATCTTATAGGCTTCATCGATCAATTCCAGTGAACGATCAACCTTTTCTTTAAAATTGAGTTTTTCCACTAACTCTTTTAAATCAACTTTTTCATTTAAAATACTCATCTTACCCCCTTTTAGTTTTTTTGATTATTTTTTTACTTTTTACTTTTGAGTTTTGATTATTTCACACCCCCTGTAATTAAATTTGATATTCCGGTTCCTTTGTTCTGCCAAAATCCAATTTGTTCCATATTCTTTCGTGCATGTAGTACAGAAATATCTTCACACTGTTTGCACCAATACCCACAATCAGAGACTCTTTGATATCTCCACTGTATATATAGACGGCGATGACGGTTGTCGCAAATGCTATGATTCTCCAGGTCAGTGATTTCACTAAAGATCTTTTTGGTAGATCCATGCATTCCTCCATATATTATTGCATCTATCAACATACTAGTATTTAGTGTTAAAAAAATATGCTACTTCTTCTATCGACTTACTAGTATATTACTATATCTACAGAATTTGTCAAGGGGTGAAATGTATTTTTTTTTGCTATTATTCATAAGCACTTATGGTGTAGATGTTTATTTGTATTAAAAGCACCTTAAAGGCTTGTAATTGATGAGTTCTTTCCACATACCGGACAATTAATATTCTTTTTAAACTCTACCGTTCTAAAGTCCATATTTAACGCATCAAAAATAAGCATTCGGTTTATAAGCAACTTTCCGTTACCAATAATAAACTTCAATGCTTCCGTAGCCTGCATTGTTCCTAACGTTCCCGCAACAGCACCTAAAACTCCTACTTGTGCGGTTGACTGGATGGCGTCTTCTGGCGGGGGACTGTCAAACACACAGCGATAACACATTTCCCCCGGCACATAGGTGAGCGTCTGCCCACCAAATCGCACTACACCACCATGAGAATAGGGTTTTTTTGCTATAACACATGCATCATTAATTAAGAATTTTGCCGAAAAATTGTCAGTCGCATCAATAATAAAATCATAGCCCTTAATTATATCGAGTATATTATTTTGATCGACACGTTTTTGATAGGTTACAACATTTACATCAGGATTTATTTTCTCTATCTTCTCCTTAGCGGATACAACCTTTGGTTTATCTATATCGGGAGTAAAATGTATTACTTGTCTTTGCAGGTTAGTCATGTCTACACTGTCACCATCAGCAATGCCAAGTGTCCCTACACCGGCCGCGGCAAGATATAATGTCGAGGCAGAACCTAATCCCCCTAAACCAATTATGAGCACCTTACTTTCCATTATCTTGGCCTGTCCTTTCGGCCCCGCTTCAGACAAAAGAATATGTCTACTATATCGATCTGACTGTTCTTCTGTAAAATCCATCATACTTTCTCCAATGCTTGCGTAATAAGAATCAATATCCTCTATATACTATATGTATTACATCCAGTCTTTTAATACCGGTTGATACCCTTTTCCCTTTAATAACGCCCTTATCTGGTGAACGTTTCTCTTATCAGATATATCAAACTGTAATGAATTGATTTCCTCGTCACCATCTGCAGTATGCCCACCAACCGCTGTCGTTGACCCGGCAGACATTTTCGTTACTCCCAAGGGGAGAAGATTATCTCTCAAAGATGCTGTTTCGCGCGTAGAAATAGTAATTCCTACTCGCGGGAGATATATACGGAGTGCGGTAATTATCTGCACCATGTTTTTATCTGTTACGTCCCATGGCACTGAGAATGCGCTGTTCATTGTTTGCACTCTCGGAAGTGATATGCTCACCTCAGCCTCAGGATAAGTATCCTGAAGATATTTCGCGTGCATACCCACAAAAAATGCTTCTTTTCGCCAATCATTTAATCCAAATAATGCGCCAATATTTACTGTTCTTATCCCCGCCGATAGCGCTCTTTCAGGAGCAGCCATCCTAAATTCATAATCTTTTTTTGGTCCCTTTAGATGCATTCTACCATATATAGCTCGGTCATACACTTCCTGGTATATAGTAAGGCCATCTATTCCCTCAGCTATTAGTTCTTTATATTCACTCTCTGAGAGCGGATAAATTTCTATAGATATAGATGTGAAATATTTTCTTAAAATTTTTATCGATGCGGCAATATATGAGACCGGACAAGCAGCTCGTAAATCACCTGTTAATACAAGAATATGCTTCAGTCCCGTCTGAGCAATATACCGCGCCTCTTTTTCAAGCTCTTCTATAGTTAACTGCTTTCTTTCTACCGTGTTCTTTTCATTAAAACCACAATAGACACATTGGTTTTCACAATAATTTGAAAGGTAAAGAGGAGTGTAGAGTTGTATCGTCTTCCCAAAGTTCTGAACTGTCAAAGCATGTGATCTTTGTGCGGTTTTTTCTAAATGTTTCTCGGCTAAAGGCGAAAGAAGCCAAAGGTATTGTGAAGACTTTAGATTATTACTGATACGCGCTTGTTCAATATTCGCACTTGAAACATCTCTAAAAAATGAATCAAAATCATAGTTGCTCAATTTATTGTAAATCGTGTAAAAACTCATCCTGCAATTTATGTATCCTCTCTTAAAAAACCGGTCAGCGGAGAAGAAGCTTCAGCATGGTCTTTTACGGAAGGAATCCCTGAAAGATAGGCAAGTCTGCCAGCTTCAATTGCTTTGCTGAATGCAAGAGCCATATTAACTGGATCCTTTGCTGACGCTAAAGCGGTGTTTACTAATACTGCGGCGCACCCAAGCTCCATACACTCAGCTGCCTCAGAAGGATTTCCTATTCCTGCATCAACAATCACCGGCGCTTTAATTTCTTCTACAAGTATTCTTACAATCTCTTTTGTTCTAAATCCTCGGTTACTTCCAATGGGTGACCCGAGAGGCATCACTGCCGAGGCCCCTGCATCAACAATTCTTTTGGCATCAATTAAATCCGGATTCATATAGGGAAGAATAATAAAACCTTCTTTTGAAAGCACTTCTGTTGCTTTTATTGTTTCTTTGTTGTCAGGAAGGAGATATTTATTATCAGAAATAACTTCTATTTTTATCCAATCACCACATCCAAGCTCGCGCGCAAGCCGTGCTATGCGAATAGCCTCTTTAGCATTTCTCGCACCCGAAGTATTGGTCATAATAGTGCATTTTTTCGGTATATAATTTAATATATTCTCGTCTTTCGAGTCGATATCAACGCGCCTTAAAGCAACAGTAACAACCTCTGCTCCTGACACCTCCAATACATTCTTAACAAGTTCTTTTTGCGGAAATTTTCCCGTTCCAACAAAAAACCTACTTGAAAGAGTCTTATTGCCAATTTTTAATAGATCTTGCATACTCATCCACCACCAACGTAATTTACTATTTCAATCGTATCATCATTATTAATATATGTTTCGAACCATTTATCTTTTGAGACTATTTCACCATTATGTTCAATGACTATCGCGTCTTTATTCAGTCCTTTAGACTTTGTAAGAACTGATAAAGTGCACCTCTCACCAATGTTCATATTTTTTCCATTAATATTTATCTGCATTTCGCTATCTCAACCATTACTGCTTAGAAAAATACACCACTTTACGGACGGTAAAGTGGCATATTTAATTTAAATAACTCTAATCTTTTAAGACTTTGTCCAATCCCATGCTTCCTGCAATTGGTCAGTTTTATATGTTTTTAACTGTCCCTGCATGAAATGGCCGCTCACCTTTGTTGACCATTCAATCCATTTAGCATCACTTACGACTGCAATCTTCTCAAAATCATCTTTATGAGACATACCAAATTTTGCATCGTCCCATGCTGCACCGAGCTCCCAACCATGAAAATTTTCACCGAATACAAAAACAAAACGGCATTTACCGTATTCCTTCAATATTTCTTCTAATTTTGGGATCAATACTTCTTTGTAATCCTGATCCGTAAGTTTATCAATGCCTTTTACCCCTAATACATTGCCCTGACTTTCCGGTAAGATCTCGATCATATTCCCTCCTATGCTCTGTGTTGGGAATCAATAGTTGCCAAAAAAGGGGACTGTCCCCTTTTTATTGGTTGCCTAGCAAGGACTTCCTTCGCCCTACTCAGGACAAGCTCACTACTTACTACGTATTAACTTCTCTTTCTTTTCCCGACACCAACCCTTGATTTGCTTTTCTCTTCTCGCTGCATCTTTTTTATCAACATAATTCTCTATATGTAGTATTTCAGGATATCCGTGCTGCCTCTGCCTGTTCTTCACATCAGTCGTTATTCCTGTATAAAATAACTCCCCTTTTTTGCATATGTATAAATACCACATTATAACCAGCCTGAAAAGCGGACTATCCCTTTTTATTGGCTACCTAGCAAGGATTTCCTTCGCACAGCTCAGGACAAGCTCACTATTTGCATTACAACCAGTTAGTTTTTTTTAAAATATTGTAATCAGCCTAAAAAGGGGACCACCCCTTTTTATTGGCTGCCTAGCAAGGATTCGAACCTCGGTTACCTGATCCAGAGACAGGCGTGCTACCACTGCACCACTAGGCAGTCATATAGTATGTGTAATGTATACTAGTTTTAGTCCTAAATCAAGTTAATTCAGACTGAGAAATACACTGATTACTGCTATACACCCTCTCCACCCTCTTACTTATTCCGCACACAACTTCATATGGTATTGTTCCCGTAATACGTGCAATTTCTTCTACTGTTATCTCATTATCCCCCTGCCGCCCTATCAAAACCACTTCATCTCCAACACGCACCTCCGGTATATGCCCTACATCTACCATGATCTGATCCATTGTAACTCTCCCCACAAGTGGTGCATACTCGCCTCTTATTAATACCCGTCCCTTATTAGACAGCAGCCTGTTATAGCCGTCTCCATACCCTAAAGGTATTGTTGCAATAGTTGTCGCATTCTCAACAACATGTGTTTTCCCATAACTTATGGTTCTTCCCGGCCCGGTTTTCTTAATAAAAGACACTTTTGACTTTAATGAAAGTACTGGCTGAATATCATACTTCTTTTTGAATTCTGTGCTTGGATAAAGACCATACATAATAATCCCCGGCCGCACCATGTCAAAGTATGATTCGGGAATAGTTAAAATAGCTGCACTATTGGCCATGTGAAGGAGCGTTTCATTCGGACGTCGATCAGCACTGGTCACTGCTTTAAAAACCGCAATTTGCGATAATGAATACTCAATATCTTCATCTGAACAGGGAAAATGCGATAAGAATCCCTCAGCACGTAAATGCGTTAACTCTTTTATGTCTCTCATAAATTCACTTACATCTTCGTGCCATACACCTACTCTCCCCATACCGGTATCAATCTTCACATGAATTGGAATAATGATACCACTGGCCTTTGCCTCATCGTCTAAGGCTCGCGCCATATCTATATCACACACTATCGGCGTTAGTCGCGCGGAAACAATATCTGCTATGTGTTCCGTAAAAAGCTGTCCCAAGATCAATATATTACAATCAGCACTCAGTGCTCGAACCCTTTTTCCTTCAGATACATTCGCAACACCAAACCAGCTAATATTGTTCTCTAATAGTGATCGAACAACCTCGGTCGCGCCATGGCCGTACGCATCAGCTTTTACAATTGCCATTATACTGACATTTTCACCTACACATCGTCTAATAAAAGCAATGTTATGCTGTAATGACACAAGGTCTATCTCTGCCCACGCGTTTGACATCAACACTCTTTCTTTTTCTTTTTTAATGCTTCTAAACGCCTCTCTTCGGCTTGTGTTTTACGCAAATATATTGGTTCAATCGATTGGTATTCTCTTAAATTCTTTTTTGTCGCATTAGCAATCAGAAGTGCGCTACGAGAAGCTTTCGGCTCCCTGATATACACCTCAAGTCCTAAAGCTTCTGCCTGACTCACATCAGGCCCTACAAATAACGCATTCTTATAATACCGTTTCAATTTCCCAAGTGTTACTATACTGTCTTTTTTGTATTGAATAAGCTTCCCCTTTTCATTTTTGAATATTCTACAGTAATATTCATCACGGCGAGCGTCAAAAAGAACGACTACATATGCATGTTTCGTTAAATCAATATCGGGACAATGTCCTATTTCATAGGCAACATTATCAAATGCTGATACACCATATGTCGGCATAGTAAGAGCAGTTTGTACTCCCTGAACAAATGCTGCACCGATTCGTATACCGGTAAAGGATCCTGGACCCCTGCCAACCACAACAATATCAATATCATTGAGCGTTAATTTCTGCTTACCAAGGAGCGTATCAACTTTATTAACAAGATTTCTTGAATGACTACAATCTTTTGATATCGTAATCTCTTTTATTAATTTTTTAGCTGATACAATCGCTATCGAACCTTGGTTCGTTGACGTCTCTATTCCAAGCACATTCATGGATTTACCCTTTTTTTATTGATATGTACCGACCAGTTTCTGAAATCACTTTCATTTCTACTTTTGTATGTTCTTTGGGCAAATAATCTTCAATCTTGTCAGCCCATTCAATAATCGTTATGCCATCACCAAAAAAATATTCTTCATACCCTAAATCATATAACTCTTGAGGATCACTCAAACGATAGACATCAAAATGATACACTGTTTTTTTACCGTGATATATATTTATTAATGTAAATGTTGGACTCGCTATATACTTATCGGTAATACCACACCCGTAGAGTAACCCTCGAGTAAAGACTGATTTACCCGCGCCAAGCTCGCCAATAAGAGCGATAACGTCTCCGTTACGCAATTTTTTAGAAAATTTTTTCGCAAGAGAAAATGTTTCATTCTCACTTTTTGTTATTGTATGCACAATACCAGCTATAAGTTGTAAGCTATAAGTTGTGAGCTTAAAGCTGTTTTAAAAAACTACTTTTTATTCTTCGTTTTAAAGTGGTCGTATCCCTTATTCTCAGGGATAGTTACACTGCCATCTTTATTTACTAACCTCACACCTTTTTCAGGTGTCATAACACCGATTACCGATACCGGCGTTTTGAAGCTTCGCTTCCATTTCTTTATCAATGTCTTTACTTCATTCTGCGAGACGCTAAACAATAGCTCAAAATCCTCACCATCAGTGAGTGCCTTCTCTATTGAAACTTTCCGGGGACAATTCTTTTTTACCGCTGATGATAAAGGAATGTAATCAGTAAAAATAAGTGCTCCCAGATTACTCGCCTCGGTTATCCTCTGGCAATCTGAAAGTAGCCCATCAGAAATATCTATCATCGATGTAACCGAAAAGTTGTTTGCGAGATAGTACGCTTCACGGACTCTAGGAGTAAACGAATACTGCTTTTTTGCATATGAACCGCCAAGTGTACCGGTAGCCAGAATCACATCCCACGGACAAGCCCCGCTTCGCACAATACATTTTCTTTTATCAACTTCTCCTAATATCGCAATTGAAATTACCATACCCTTTGGTGAAGATACAGTGTCACCGCCAACAATATTTATTTTAAATACATCTAGCCATGAGTTCATACCTCGATAGATCTCTTCACAATACTGTACATTTTCTTGAGGACTAACACCAAGAGACACTACAGCGTATTGCGGAACACCTCCCATGGCGGCTATATCACTGATATTTGCAGCTATCGCTTTACGTCCAATCATATATGGAGACGCATCACTTTTACGAAAATGGATACCTTCTACAAACATGTCGCTTGCAAATAACGTATAGACATTTTTATTAGCTGAGGTAAGAACAGCGGCATCATCTCCAATACCGACTATAACATCCTTGTTTTTCTTAAGCTTATTTTTGAATTTGTCTATTAAACCAAATTCACCAATCTCTGATACCTTCATGTATTTTTTATATCTCCATCACTTTTTTCATGTTTTCATTATAGGGCGGCCACACAATACCTCGTTCTGTCACAATTGCAGTTATAAGCTCTCCGGGAGTAACATCAAATGCCGGTGAAAATGTTTTTATATCGAGTGGAGCAGTTCTCTTTCCAAACCCGTGCGTAATTTCTTCTGGGCCGCGCTCTTCAATCGGTATCTCTGATCCTGTTTCAATACACGAATCGACTGTTGATATCGGAGCAACAATGTAAAATGGTATATTGTGGTGCTTTGCAAGTACCGCTATATTGTACGTCCCTATTTTATTTGCTGTATCACCGTTCATCGCTATCCTATCAGCCCCGACAATAACACAGTCAACACCCTTATTTTTCATTACTGATCCGACCATATTGTCACAAATCAATGTAACATCTATCCCCGATTCTTTGAGCTCCCATGCAGTGAGTCGTGCACCTTGCAAAAGTGGTCGCGTTTCATCCGCATACACGGCAAATTTCTTACCTTGCTCATGTGCCGCATACATTACCGCTAACGCAGTACCCATCCCTGCTGTCGCAAGTGCACCAGCGTTACAGTGAGTCATAACGGTCGCACCGTCTTCAAGTAACACAGCGCCGTTATCCCCAAGTTTTTTACATATTTCTTTATCTTCTGAAAGTATCTCCACAGCCTCTTTGGTTATAAGATCGCGGAGTGATTCAATATCATTTGAGTTGTCATTATCAATCACTTTTTTTATGCGTTTAAGCCCCCAGAACAGATTTACGGCTGTAGGTCGTGATGTTGCCATATAAGATATCGTTTCCTGAATACGTTTTCTAAATTCTTCAATATTAGTACCTTCGTATACATGAGCATCTAAGGCAACGGCTAATGCGCCAATAACTCCAAGGAGTGGGGCACCCCTCACCCTCAGCATCTTAATTGCTTCCCACAATTCTTCACGAGTCTTGCAATTAATATATATCAATTCTTCCGGAAGTTTTGTTTGATCAAGTATCTTTACCGATTTTTCATTCCATTCAACTGTCTTTACCACCATAAAATCTCCTCCTTAATAAATTTCAATATTCAAATACCAAACAAATAACGGTACTGGTTTCTCCTGACTTACACCGCGTAGGAGTAACAAGTTCCACCTACGCGGTGAATACTCCATTCTATACGCTATGCGCTATCGATTCACATCCCATCTCTTCCACCGCGTAGGAGCCACTTTGTGTCACCTACGCGGTGAATACTCCACTCTATACGCTATGCGCTAAACGCTCTACGCTATGCGCTATTAATTACATATTCTTCAATATAAGAAATGTCAATAATATCGCAACAGTATTATTTAGCATATGAAATACAATTGGCGCTATTAATGTACCTGTTCTTTCATATAGATACGCAAGTATTATACCAAGTCCCATGACAGGAATAAACTGTGACATATTAAAATGTATAGCGCCAAATATTATAGCACTCATGCAGAGAGACTGTGTCACACCGAGATATTTTCTGAGGACCGTATAAATAAATCCGCGAAATACTATTTCCTCATAGAGTGGCGCAAAAACTGTTGCAACAAGCACTAAATAGATAATTTTATATGCGGATTTTTCGACACTAAATATTTTAACCAGTTCATGCGGCTGCGGACTAATACCAAAGTAACCACATATTACATAGCTCACCACAACTAACAAAAGAAATACAGGGACAAATGCTATATAGGCAACTATTCCAGTAAGAGCATTCCCAAACCAACTATGCAGTGAGAGCCCTATGCTCGTAACGGATAAAGAGTACTTCTTTATAAGCGACCGATACATACCGCAAGCCATAATCAAGTAAACCCCTAGTGTCCCGACAACCAGTCCCCCCATAGAAATAAGTCGACCAGAGATAATAGAAGAGGTAACACAGACATATAAAACTGCGTGTATAACCGTAAATATAAATAAGAAAAGTACCGTCATACGCGCAATATCTGATAAAGTCCACGGCACAAGATTGACACCACGCAATAATGTCTTCTCTTTAACAACGAGCTTATTAACTAACAACAGAAAATTAGTTATTAGCCCAAGTCCTACCCCGCCTATTACTGCAACATAGAAAACAAAGATAATATGCGGAGGTAAAGCACTGCTACTGAACACATCGGTTAATTCTGTCTGAACATTCTCTTTCTGAGGAATATTGTCTTTGTGGGTAGCCGGCGCGACCGTAAGAAAAAGCCATAACACAATTATCCCAATACCCATCAGATAATATATACTATCGCTTCTTGTTGCATTCATAACAAAACCTTACATATCAACATTCACAACTTCCACATCCTTAGGCAATGTGAGATAAAATTGTGATTGTGGCACACCAGAATTCACTTTAATATTAAAAAGCTCAGTTGTTGAATTATCTCCGTTCAATTCAACAATATAAAATTTTTCAGGGATCCATGACGTTTCTCTCACCCATATCTTTATTTTGTAAAATGTGTTCTTTTCACGTTCAGCGATCGGGGCTAAATCTAAAACATATTTTTTACCCTCTGGGGTCTCTTCAGTATCTACCAATGCTATAGAAAAATCTTTTTTTAGATTTTCCACTGCTCGGTCAAACCCAAATATAAGTGATATTCCCTTAGGACTATTTTCAACATCGATTTTTTGGGCCTGCTTGATATCCGGCACATACATTAATGTCTCTTTTTCATTAACGACAATAAGGCTTCGGTCAGGAGAATAAAACTCCCAGTACATCATGCGAGGTTTTTTATATTTAAAGACACCTTTAAACTCTACCGTATCATCAAAGTCAGTAAATACTTTTGTTTGCACAATATCTGCGGTGAGATCTTTGATGTTTTTTTCGGTACGTTCCATCTCAGAAAGGACCGTATCAAGTGTTCTCTCATCTTGGGGAGTGGTGATTTCTTTCGCGTACGCGTACGAGAACACTAGCAAGATCATACATATACTGATTATTTTGATAGAGAAATATTTCATTTACCAATTTCAATCCTTTCCACACCTTTAACAGAATCCAAAGAAAACACACCATCACTAAACGTTTGATTAAACGATGTCTTTAATAAATTTATACGCACCCATGTTCCTGTTTTAGGGCGTACAAAAACAATTTGCTGTGGAAAACTCACATCATCGCGCACTGTATATTTTTCATAGTAAACTTCAAAAGAGACGTTGCCGTCATTTTTATAATACGCTTGCTGTAATATCTTATGTGATTCAAGACTGATCACAATCTTTCTTTTCATGAAATACCTGAAATAGCCCGAATCTGAAAGATACTTATTCAGCACGTTTACTACACAGCTTTCACCGCTCCGCTCGAGAAAAACAATCTCCTCATCAGAATCATCGTCCACATTATCAAACGTCATTGCTGAAATAAGACTCATTGGATCAACATCTAACTTAATTGATGACGAAGAATCGTCCTCATAGGTTCCCGTATATAATTTCTTTTCTTTTGGAATATAAAACCAAAACTCTTCGCCGTTTGACGCCAAATCAAACAATGTCGGGACAAAAGGCTTATACCCCTTCATTCTTATCTTATCCGGTCTTAAGAGCATCATCTTGCCTTTACAAAATTGTGTATCAGGAATGAGGTTGCTCTTAATTTCGATCTGAATATCAGATTTTAAGGCACTAAACTCAGACGATTGGACATGTACAATATCCAGTGCTTCCTTAAAGCTTAATTGCTGCAGTTTCACCGGCCTCAATTCATTAATAATGGTTTTTTTCTGTGCCGCGCACCCGCACATCGTTATACATACTGCGATAATGAAAACTTTCATTCTTGTCATTTGAGTTAACCCCTTCTTAAAGACATTCGTTTAATCTAGAAATTATTCACTTTTTGTGGACACCTGCTGTGGTATTGTGGGTATAACCATACCGTAAACTAGGCAAAATGACAACGAACAAAATGACCAGGCATTTTTTCGTTGTAGTGAGGTGCATTTTCTTTACATTCATCTTTGATATAAGGACATCTATCGCAAAACACACATCCTTGACTATAATTGTCCGAGGGCTTACTTCCCTCATCCTCTAATATTACATTATTATCCGCATCGTTTTTACCAATGGCCGGTATTGCAGAAAGAAGCGCTTTAGTATACGGATGAAGTGCTTTCGTATATACATCTTCACCGCGTGCATACTCCATAATCTGTCCCCTATACATCACTGCAACATAATCACTTACATGGTAAACCACACTCAGATCATGTGAAATAAACAGATATGAAAGTTTCAGTTTTTCCTTTATCGATTGCAGAAGATTAATCACCTGTGCCTGTATCGACACATCTAATGAGCTGACCGGTTCGTCACAAACTATAAAACGAGGGTTCAGTGCAAGCGCACGTGCAATGCCAAGGCGTTGACGTTGTCCACCGCTAAATTCATGAGGATATCTATTGAGAATGTTTCCCGGAAGGCCAACCATATCAAGAAGTTCAACAACCTTTTGCTGTAAGACTTTTTTTGATTCACATAAATTGAATACTTTAAGTCCCTCACCTACAATATCATGGACCGTAAAACGTGGATTAAGAGACCCAAACGGGTCCTGAAATATTATCTGCATATCTTTACGAAAAGAACGCATCTTCCCCTTTTTTAGTGAAGAAATATCTTTTCCGTCAAACAGTATATTACCACTATCAGGGTTAATGAGCCGCAAAATGAGTCTTCCTAACGTCGTTTTTCCGCAACCGCTCTCACCGACAAGACCGAGCGTTGTGGCCGGCATTATTTTAAAACTCACCCCATCTACTGCCCGTACCCAGTCAACAGGACGAGGGATTATCCCTTTTGTTACCGGATAATACTTTTTCAGGTCACGAGTTTCCAGTATCGGTGAAGCTTCCATATATAACAATACTCCATTTTATTATTCTGCGAAATGACATGCCGCATAGTGAGCGTTACTAACCTCTCTTAAAAGCGGTTTTACTTCTTCACATATTCCTTCTTTTTTAAAACATCGCGGGTGAAACGGACATCCAGACGGTTTTGCTGCTGGGTCTGGTACGCTTCCCGGTATCGTATCAAGACGCTCTTTTTTTGTTCCTAGTCGTGGTATAGATTTTAACAATCCTTCACTGTACGGATGCAGCGGTTGCGAAAATAGTGTCTGCGCGTCACACGTCTCAACTATTCCTCCCGCATACATAACAGCAATCCTGTCGGCTAAATCAGATACAATGCCAAGATTGTGAGTAATCAACAGAACCGACATCTTATGTTCAACTCTGAACTTCCTGAAAAGTTTCATAATCTCTGCCTGAATCGTTACATCAAGCGCTGTTGTGGGCTCGTCTGCAATCAATAACTTTGGAGAACACGCCGTTGCAATAGCAATCATTATTCTTTGACGCATACCGCCGCTCAATTGATGCGGATAGCTTTTATATATCCTTTCGGGGTTTGGTATTTCAACTTTATCTATGAGCGAAAGCACTCGCTCCGTGACCTCGCTTCTCGTAAGATTGAAGTGTGTCTTTAACATCTCTGCTATCTGATACCCAGCAGTAAATACGGGATTCAAAGAGCTCATGGGTTCCTGAAATATCATAGCGATCTCCTTACCACGCAGTGCCCGTACTTCTTTTTCTTTCATGCGCAGAATATCTCTACCCTCAAATAAAATCTCTCCATCAACGATTTTACCCGGAGGATTTGTGATAAGACGCATTATTGAGAGCGATGTTACACTTTTTCCGCAACCGCTTTCACCAACAAGCGCAAAGGTCTCACCTTCCCCGATTTCAAAACTTACTCCGTCAACTGCTTTTGATATCACAGAATCTTTTTGAAAATATGTTTTTAGGTTCTTAACCTGTAAAAGCGGATTCATACAGTGCCACCTTAAGTTTTTGGATCATATGCGTCTCTTAATCCATCACCAAAAAAATTAAACGCTATAACCGTAAGAAAGATACATACCCCTGATGCAAGTATCCATGGATGATATCTCAACTCACCGATATTCATTGCATCACTCAAGAGATTTCCCCAGCTTGCATAAGGATCCTGAATACCAAGACCTATCATCGATAGTGCTGACTCACCTAATATATAGCCGGGAATACTTAGTGTCATAGATACTATCACAAATGAAAACGTGTTGGGTAAAATATGTTTTACAATGATGCTCAAGTTGCTTCTTCCCATTGCCCGTGCAGCAAGAACGTATTCTTTTTCCTTAAGTGATAACACCATTCCACGAATAATACGCGCCAATCCTGCCCAACCAATAAAGCTAAAAATAAGAACAATGAGAAGATACACTTTTACACTCGAAAGGTTAGGTGGAAATGCCGCTCGCAAGGCCAACATTAAATAAAAACCAGGAAGCAGCATTATCATCTCGCAAATCCTCATTAAAATTGTATCAACTTTACCCCCATAATATCCGGCTATACCGCCAACTAAAAGCCCTATGGTAAAAGTAAAAAGCGCCCCCAAAATTCCTATTGATAATGAAACACGAGAACCGTACAGTATACGCGAAAAAAGATCTCTTCCACGTCCATCTGCCCCAAGAAGATAGAGCCGCGTATCTTTGTCTACACCAAATAAATGTCGATCTGCTTTAAATAATCCACACACACTGTATTCAAAGCCTTTCACAAAAAATTTAATAGGATACTTTTTCGATGTATCAACGGTATATACTCTTTTGTAGTACTTATCAAAATGATATGAATATTTATAAATATAAGGATATATTGCTAGTCCGTTATCCGTATCTACCCAATGAATGCGCGTGGGAGGATTATATGAATTAGATCGTTTTTCATCATCGAAATGATAGGGAGCAAAAAATCCTGCCCCAATGCTCAACACATAAAATACGAGCAGTATCGAACCGCCAATTAACGCAAAACTATGTTTTTTTAGTTTCTTAAACGCAACTTTATACTCAGATCCTTCAGACCACGAAGGAATAAGCGGATTATCACGCGCTTGTGTTTCTTTAATCTCATGTAATGTTTTTTTATGTATATTCATAGTAGCGTATCTATTTGTATTTAATTGTCGGGTCAGCGGCAACAAGCAAAATATCTGAAACAAGGTACCCGCAAATAAGAAGGACACCGCCTAAGAGCATATCACCCATAACAAGAAAAATATCCTGACTTCGTACTGCGGTTAACATTGTTGAGCCTAGGCCGGGCCAGTTACATATAATTTCTACCAATGCCGCACCTGATAAAACCGTTGATAGCTCCCCGCCTAAAATTGTAAGAAGCGGATTTATTGCGTTTCGCAGAGCATGCCTATAAATAACTTTATTTTCAGGTAGTCCCTTTGCTCGAGCCATCGTAATATACTGTGCACGCAAGACTTCGAGCATATTACCGCGCGTAATACGCTGCAAACCCGCAATAGCACTTGTTCCAATAACAATGGTTGGAATAATAAGATGTCTTCCCACATCAATAATTCTACCAATAATTGACATACTCTCATAATCCGCTGACTTCATTCCTCCTAAAGGTAATATGCCATAGAAAATGTTTGTATCACTTAAATTGAATGTCAGACTCGCTGCAAATAGCAGTAGCATTGCAAAGAAGAAATTGGGCAGGCTCATACCAATAAACGACAAAAATGAAAAGAATTTATCAAATACCGAGTACTGTTTCACAGCACAATAAATCCCTATCGGGACCGCTATAATCCATGTGAAGAGCAATGCACAGATTGATAAAAGCATTGTGTTAAACAGTCGCTGCTTCAAGACTTTTGCAACCGGTTGTTTGTGTTCAAACGAATATCCAAGATCACCGCTAACGATAGTCTTTAACCAATAGACATATTGCACAAGAACATTTCTATCTAAATGATATTCTTGTTCAATATTAGTCACCGTTTCCTCTGACACAAGAGGATCCATGCGTAATCTGTCAAAATAACTGCCCGGTGTGACATGAATAAAAAGAAAGGTAATAAAGGACATTGCTAAAAGAAGCGGGATAGAAATTAGTATGCGTCGACATATATACTGTATCATTCAAATTCCATTAGGAGCTACTGATTATTGTTTTTCTTCAATTACATATATCTCTTCAATATTATGAAACGGTCCCCCATATGGTGTCGGATGTAAATTTCCAAATTTGTTCCGGACCGCAAAAAGGCTTTCCGGCAATACTGTGTAAATTAGCGGCACATATTGTGCAACAAGACGCTGCCACTGGTCATATAGCTCTTTTCTCTTATTACGATCGAATTCCTGTACCCCCTGATTAAATATTTCATCAATTTCTATTTCCCACTCTGTTTTCGGCTCTTTTTGTTTAGGATTCCAAACATGAAGATGGCCGCTTGATTGCCACACATTATTCCCAAAATGCGGTTCAATGGAACCGGTAAGTCCCATAATAACACAGTCCCAATTATACGTAGAGGTAAGCTTACTAACCATAGTGTTAAATTCGATTAAAGATAACTGCACTTTAAATCCTAGTTTCTCAAGATCTTTACGGACTATTTCTGCTATTTTTACCCGTTCCGTACTCCCCGGATTAGTCAGTATGGTAAACTCTACGTCATTACCATCACTATCTTCGATAATCCCGTCACCATTTCTGTCACTAAATCCAGCTTCTTGTAAAATGTCTTTTGCTTTTTCAATATTGTACTCATACGTCGGCACATCATCGGTAAAGAAAAACCCTTCTGACGGACTTACCGGTGATACCTGCGGATATCCCAAACCATTGAATACAATATCAATAATAGATTGTTTATCTACAACGTGTGCTACCGCTCGTCGAAACTGATCGTTGGTAAACCACGATAGCTTTTTAGATGGAATATAGTGCTCTTGAGTATCAGGGTTTCGTGTCGTATTTTGATTAAACACAATAAAATTTGTACCGAATGATGGGCCTGCACGGTAAACAGTAAAATTTCCCTCTTTTTCCTTTGGCTTTAGCTGAGGATAATCACTTCCCCGCATATCAAAATAATCTATTTCGCCTTCCTGAAACTTCAGAAAACCCACATCTTGATTCTGTACGATGAGAAAAACTATCCCATCAAGATACGGCAAGTTCTCTCCCTTATCGTTTTTCTTCCAATAAAGCGGATTGCGTTTAAGTTTTATCATTTGTCCTGAGGTATACTTATCAAGCATAAAAGGACCTGTACCGATAATATTCTCAGGATCTGTGTCTACACCCCATACAGAATTAAATGACCCTTTATCAACATATTCTTCAAGAATGTGTTTTGGAAGTATTGGGGCACTCATACTCCTCAAAAAAGGTGCAAACTTTGTCGGTAGCGTAAATCTGACGGTATAATCATCAACTTTTTCTACAGTGATTTCTTTTCCTTCAATCGTAAATATGTCTCGCATACTGTTGGGAATATCTTTATTAAAGATCAGTTTTCTAAAAGTAAAGACAACATCATCAGCTGTAAAAGGTTTTCCATCAGACCACTTGACATCGTCCCGTAAATGAAAAAGCCACGATTTTCCATCTGGACTTCGATCCCATGAATGTGCCAGCTGAGGTTCAACATCTGTGGTAATGCCGTTTGTCGTTGTCAAACCTTCAAACAAATAACTAATGACACCCGTTGTTGAGGTTTCCTTTGCAAGGATAATATTAAAAGATTTTGGATCAGAGGATGTTGCACGTATGAGACGACCGCCAAAATGCGGCTTCGTAGAAACAACCTTAGCGGCATCTTCTTTTTCAGCTTTTGAACATCCGGAAAAAAAGAGAGCGATTAGGAAAATAGCGTAGAGTGCAACTTTTGATCGTCCTTTCATCATACCCCGTGGTGAGATTCCTGCATTCTAATTATTCCGCAAACATTATTACTGAGCGTCTCTTAGGGGAGTATCAGACAAATCTATATCAACTTCTTCTACGTTAACAGGAACACCGCTAGGGGTTTCCGTTAAGGTCTCTTCGAGACTTTCATTTATATTCACTTCTGATTCTGTTACAGGAACATTTATCCCTAGTTTTTCTTCAACCATTGTCGGCTCAGTTCTCTTTTGGGCAGCACCTTCTATTGTTCCTTTGATTTTGTCAGCCACCTGCCTAGTCGTATCTTTAATAGACTGAAAGATATCCTGAGCTGATTTCGGAAGAGTAACCGGCAATTGCTGAGTCGCACCAGTTCTTGTGAAACGAGATGTCTTCATAACCGATGAACTATCACGCACAGAAATTGCAGCTAATGACACAGATGTAACCATAAAAAGTACCGCAAGCACCGCTGTCGTATGCGTCAGGACATCACCTGTTTGTGCTCCAAACACTGATTGCACGCCACCGCCAGAACCAAATACGTTTGCAAGTCCTGTTCCTTTACCCGTTTGAATAAGAACAATCGTAATAAGACCAATACATACTACGACGTGTAATACAATGAGAAATCCATACATTATAACCCCCTAATATAATAATAAATTCGAAATACTAATATCTAAACCCGAAAATAAAGGAACCATTTATTTCAATTCCGAAACTCTAAATCCTAAACAAATGATGTGCATTTTAATACTTCTTTGTCGCAAGAGCTCTATTTTTCATACTTAACTAACTGCACAAATGAATCGGCTTCCAGGCTTGCGCCACCGACAAGTGCTCCGTCAATACTGTCTTTAGCCATGAGCTCTGAAACATTAGATGGCTTAACACTGCCACCATACTGAATTCGTATCGAATCGGATACCGATTTATCAAACATATCGCCAATAAGCGATCTGATGTATTGATGCACGTCTTGCGCTTGGTCAGGTGTCGCTGTTTTGCCGGTACCTATTGCCCATACCGGTTCATAGGCAATCACACATTTTACCATTTCTTCTTTTGTTAAGCCTGCAAGCGATTCAGTTACCTGAACCTTTAGAACCTCTTGCATACGGCCTTCTTCTCTTTCAGCTAAAACTTCCCCTACACATACTATTGGAGTTAATCCTTCAGCGAGTGCGGCTTTAATTTTCTTATTTACCGTCTCGTTCGTCTCCCCAAAATACTGTCTTCTCTCAGAATGTCCAATAATTACATAGGTTGCACCAGTATCTTTTATCTGAGAAGCAGATATTTCACCGGTAAACGCACCCTTTGGCTCCCAAAACATATTTTGAGCGCCGGAAGCGATATTACTTCCAGATAATGTTTTAGCAACTTCCCAAAGAGCGGTAAAACAGGGACATACTACTATATCCACATCATCAATACCAGTTAAATCATTTTTTAACTTCTCTACTAATTCTTTTGCTTCAGTAATGTTTTTATGAAGTTTCCAGTTTCCAGCTATTATTGGTTTTCTCATACTAATCCTTTCTATGGCATTTACTTATCAGTCAACGCTTCAATTCCCGGAAGCGGTTTTCCTTCAAGGTATTCTAATGATGCTCCTCCACCTGTTGAAATATGGCTCATCTTGTCTGCAAGACCAGACTTATTTACCGCTGACACAGAATCCCCACCACCAATAATGGATACACAGTCAGTCTCAGCAATGAGTCGTGCCACTTCAAATGTCCCGAATGAAAAATCCTTTATTTCAAAAACGCCCAGAGGACCATTCCACAGAATAGTCTTCGCGCTCTTTATTTTCTCAGTATACAGTGCTATTGATTCCGGCCCAACATCTACACCTATCATCCCATCAGCAATATCTTTGCCTACAATCTCAGATGGAACACCATCGGCAACTTCTTTTGCTACACGATGATCTACCGGCAATATTATTTCAACATTCTTTACCTTCGCATCCTCAAGCGTTTTCTTTGCTATACCAAGCTTATCATCTTCTACAAGTGAGTTTCCGACTTTAAAACCCTGGCTTTTAAGGAATGTATACGCCATTGCCCCACCAATGATAATGGTATCAACTTTAGAAAGAAGATTTTCCAAAACGCCTATCTTCGACGACACCTTTGCTCCACCAATAATCGCAAGAAACGGATGTGACGGGTTATTCACTGCTTCATCCAAGAAATCAATCTCTTTCCTTAAGAGGTATCCACAGGCGCACTGCTCAAAATATTTTGTTACACCAACCATAGATGCATGTGCCCTATGAGAGGTACCAAACGCATCATTTACATATACATCACCGAGTCGTGCAAGCGATTTTGAAAACTCTTCATCGTTTTTCTTCTCGCCTTTATGAAATCTAAGATTTTCAAGTAGGATAACATCTCCATCTGCCATGTGTGATACTGCTTCTTCGACTTCCGGACCAATACAATCATCAAGCTTTAAAACTTTTTTGCCGAGTAATTCTGATAGACGCGCGGCAACCGGATCCATTCTTAACTGTGAAAACATTTCTTCAGTCTTTGGATTGCCCAGATGACTCATAAGAACAGCTTTACCCCCATGATCGACAACATACTTTATTGTCGGTAACGCAGCCTTTATTCTTGTATCATCTGTGATTTCACGTGCATCGTTAAGCGGCACATTAAAATCCACGCGGATTAATACACGTTTACCCGAATAGTCTATATCCTCAACAAAAAGTTTCTTCATAGTAAAACTCCTTAGTCTATATGTCACAAGGCAACAGACCACAGCCCTAAATTTTATAAGATCTGTGGTCTCTCGTCTTAATCTTGATTTATTACATTTTTGAGATAATCATTTCACACAGATCAATTATTCTGCATGAATATGCCCATTCATTATCGTACCAGCTGTACACTTTAACCATATTGCCGCCAACAACCTTTGTTGAAAGTGCATCAACTATTGATGAAACAGGATTATGCAGAAAATCTCTAGAAACAAGAGGTTCGTCACATACCTGCAATGCTTTCGGCATAGCTTTTGTGCCTTCTCTCAAAGCTGCATTTACTTCTTCAATCGTTGTATCTTTTTCAGTTTCAACGGTAAGGTCAACAAGTGATACATTCGGTGTCGGTACTCTGATTGCAATACCGTCCATTTTACCTTTTAACTCAGGTAAAACCAATCCTATTGCAGCTGCAGCACCTGTTCTTGTCGGAATCATGCTTGCTGTAGCTGTTCTGGCTCTGCGAAGATCCTTATGAGGGAAATCAAGTGTTACCTGATCATTGGTAAACGAATGAATAGTCGTCATAATGCCCTTAACAATACCGAAATTATCTAGTAGCACCTTTGATACCGGCCCTAAACAATTTGTCGTACATGACGCGTTAGAAATAATGTTATGAGAAGCCGGATCATACTTCTGGTCGTTTACACCCATAACAATTGTGATATCTTCATTCTTTGCAGGCGCGCTAATTATAACTTTTTTCACGCTACCACCAGCCATGTGGGCCTTTGCCTTCGTCGCATCAGTGAATATACCGGTTGATTCTATAACTATATCAACTCCGAGATCAGCCCAAGGAATTTGTGCCGGATCTCTCTGAGAAAATACTTTTACTTCTTTACCGTTAATAACTATCGCGTCTTCTTTTGCTTCTACAGTACCATCAAAAGTTCCAAATGTTGAATCATACTTAAAAAGGTGTGCGATTGTCTTTGTATCCGTTAAATCATTTACTGCTACAAACTCTAAATCTTTTGAAGCTAACCCTGCCTTTAAAGCAAGTCTTCCGATACGACCAAAACCATTAATTCCAATTTTTACCGCCATGAAACTCCTCCTCTTCTTTCTTTATTTATATTCATGTTTTTATGTTTTATTTAAACAACGACTTTTTCATATGGTTACAACAAATTAAGCTATCAATTTTATTGATTCATTATGCCTTGTCAAGCGATTTTCTTTTAATTATACTAATATATTGTAAAAGTAGTATATATTAATATCGAAAAATAGTGCTATAATACCGTTATAAAGGGAGTTATCAATGAATCAGGATAACAATTCAAATGATCAGGATAAAACCGTTTATTTGGATAATATTAATAAAGACCAGAAATCCCTTATCGGCTCACGGTTAGGTGAATTTGAAATAACGAGAGAGATTAACCGGGGGGGTATGGGCGTCGTGTATGAAGCGTACCAAAAAAACTTGAAAAGGTCCGCCGCAGTAAAAGTTCTCCCTAAATCTTTCGCCAATCAAAAAACGTTTGTCGACCGTTTTCACAAAGAAGCTGAAGTGCTTGGTTCGCTATCCCACCCACATATCGTGCCAATTTACAACTTCGGTGCCGTAAATGACATCTATTACTTTGCAATGGAATACATTAAAGGCCCCACACTTTCAGAAGTGCTAACACATAAGAAAACACTCACGCAAGTCGTTGATGAATCTGAAGCAATTAACATAATAAAGCAAGTCGCGTTAGGCATCAATTACGCTCACCATAAAGGCATTATACATCGAGATATTAAACCGGGAAACATCTTGATGGATGAAAGCGGTAGAGCCCGCATTGCAGATTTTGGTTTGGTAAAACTGCAGGCACTTGGCGCCGGAAAAGATACAACTCCGCTTATGGGAACGCCGCTGTATATGTCCCCCGAACAAGCACAAGGACGTGAAATTGACTACCGGAGCGATATATATTCACTTGGCTGTGTGTTATATGAACTTTTGACTAACACACCACCGTTTGTCGATAAAACGCTTAAACAGCTTATACGAAAAATTGAAAACGATAACCCCGCGCCGCCCGTATCACTCGCTCCCTCAACACCTTTGCTTCTTAATAATATCGTACTCAAAATGATCGAGAAGAATCCTGATCATAGATATCAATCACTTGATGAATTTCTCACTATCATTGATCGGTACGAAAAAGGCCTCTTGCACATTGATCTTCCAAGAGAAAATGAGGACACACCGAAAAAAACAAAGAAAAAATCCTCAAAGCATTCAGTTCCTTATATAATTATTGCCGGAATCATCATAGTCGGAATCAGCGTATATTTTTTCGTTGTTCCAGCTATAAAAAACATTTACTACAAAGAATGGGCAGAGATGAAACTTAACATTGCCGATAATTATAGAAACAACAGACTATATAAGCCCGCACTTAAGATCTATGAAAAAATAGTAAGAAAGGTACCCACAAGCACATCAGGAAAAGCGGCTCAGAAGAAAATAGAAGCTATTCGGAAAAGGATGAATTAAGTATCCTATCCCCTTAATTCCCTGGCTAAATAGATATTGCACCCTGGGTGCAATATCTATTTATGTGTCCAATGGGATACAATTGACAGGGCTTAGAAATAACACGCGCTTTGGGGATATAGTTTCCCCTTCGAGGATCAAATCCTTGGAAACGCTACGAGTTTACTAAAGGCGACTCTCTATAAAATACCTACCCTTTAATCCTACAGCAGCCCTAAAAATTTTTCTTTCTTTTTGTCTTTGAATAAATCTTCCAGCAGCGTATCAACCGCTTTACTTATAGAATCATCTATCATCTTCTTCGGCTGATTATCGTCGTAGGCAAACGTTGACGGAGGGGTAAATCTTGTTTCAATTCTATTATTCCACAATATCTTACCGCTTTTCACATCCTGAAGATAGAGCCGTATTTGAACATAGCAGTTTGAGAGTTTCGGCGGAATATTAGCGCCCGGGCCCGATCCCATATCGTTGCTGTAGAAAACATACTTGCTAATCCCCGATGAATCTGGGAATCCTTTTTCGTATCCCTGTTGATACACAAACGCGCCCGATCCTTCAGCGAGTCCGCCAACAAGTACCGCGAGCCACCCGTTTATGGGTTTTAAACTCTTCGTTTCATTAAAACCATATTCAATAATCTATCCACGGATAATTTTATCAGCTCCCAGTGTCTTGCCTATTTCTCTTACCTTGCCTTTCGAGAGACCGACTTTCACACCGTCTAAGACCTTGTTATCGCCAAAATCCTTCGATATAGAAAGAAGGTATAATAAATATTCTATCGCCTCTTTGTCCATCGGCTTTAAAATTAATTCCGCCGTAGACTATTGAATTGCTTAAGTATTCCCTGCTTACCGTAATAGTAAAATCTTCTATACACCAACCAGAATCTACTGAGGACATGTTTCCTACTTGTCTATCAATTAAATCAAAATTTAATTTATTACCATCAATGTCGTAGGCACTACTCTAAACCATGGAAAAACTACTGACAATACAACAATTAAGTGACCTACTTCAGGTAAGTATAAAGACCATTTATCAATGGACTCATACTGATTTCATCCCACACTATAAACTACCAAAAGGAGTGCGTTTCAAGACGGTTGAGGTTGAACGCTGGCTAGAAAGAAGGAAAAGAAAAGGCAGGAGCACTTACCACTTGAATATTCCTCTCAAATAATAACGACCCGTAGATTATGCTAGCTATTTTCTTTTTCCAGCGCTGCCAGTACATTACTTTAACGTTTCAGAAAGAAAAAAACAACTTGCAACACAATTGCTATCCCGATGGCTCCGGTCAAAATATAAGTCATTCTTTCAATATTCTTTAGTCTTTCAAATATTTTACTGCTGCCGATCTGATTTATCGTTTGAATAATCTGATGGCTCTCTTCAGAAAGCTTTTGAGTGCTTTCAATAAAAGTTAAAAGTTTTACACTAGCTTTTTGTAATTCGTCTTTAGCTTCCTGATAAGAACCTACCTGTTGATGAAGTGCCTCAAGATTGCTCACCAACTCCTGTGCACGTTCCTCAATTTTGATTATTTCATGTTCTGTAGACATATATTTACCACCTATGAATTAAAGATTTGTACTGCTTTATTGGAAATCTGATTAAACAAACAAACTGCTGGAACAAATATCATATTTTCATCAGCGTCTCCGTTGTTGATTAAGGCCTTTAAAAACTCACGGTCATCTAATGATTCAATTAACAATACTACATAATCATCATATATCAAAGTGCTGCGATTGTAAATCCTCCCCAACAACCATGTCAAAATATCATAGAGTGTATTTTTTGGAATCCGATATTTAGAAACCGCAAAATCACACGCCGCTTCAATATTCTGAAATGCAAGTTCATAATCCGGATTAATGCAATATGTTTCGGAAAGAGCACGCAACATAAGCAACCCTGGATGATCCGGGTATGATTCAAGATACCTTGAAACCTGACCACGAATTTCCGCAGAGTCACGAGGAGACCTCACTCCCCCAATTGCTTCTCCTGACTCTGCTATAACCCCACCATCAAAAATAATTTTGAGATTTGTGAAAGAGCCAACATCATCCAATACTTGTTGAATTTCTTCCGAGTATGTTGTTTCGAGATAGCGCAGTATCCTATCCCTTATGAAATCGTCCTGATTACTACCAGCTGAAACTGCCGCCTCCGCCATGGAAAGAATCTCACGAAATGCGCGCCTGCGGCCTTTCTCAATTGTGTCATAGATGAAACCAATAAGAATTTTTGCCGCCTGCTGAACAAAATCGGTAAAAGGTAAATCCTTATACTCTAGGATTTTGATATATTCTTGTGCTACACGCCCCCGATTATACCCCTCAACATAACGACAAAAATGCTCGATGACTTGATCCTTGGTCACACCAGAAAGTACAAGGCAAAAATCTTTCGCAGGATAATCAATTGTGTAATCACTAACAACACCAAGCAACAGCAGGCGGTGTACGCCTTTCTCAATATTTCCTCGATTATTGTTCTTAAATACTATATTTACTTTTCTTGCCGTCTCAAAATCACCAATTCCTTTCATTATGTTATGAATATCGGTGAGTTCTTTATCTACGCCACGGAATGCATTCAAATGAAACCAAAGCGCGCGAGTAACATCGTCATCGGTATCCCAGTCACGCTCTTTTTCTATTATATTATTGAGCTCGTCAATGGTAGCATCCGGATGCAATAGTTTCTTTGTCCTTTCTTTGAAATCATTTGAAAGGAGCAAAATACTCTGGGCAGTTTTCCTATCACGTCCAGCTCGCCCAGCTTCTTGATAAAAAGATTCTATAGAACTGGGAAGGCCAATGTGAATGGTATATCTAATATTGGGTTTGTCTATCCCCATGCCAAATGATTTTGTCGCAACTAGGATCGGATATTTGTTGTTTTTAAAATCGCTTGCATTTTGACGTTTCAATTGTGCCCAATTTATTCCAGCAGATAATCCTTTAGGTTTTTTTCCACTATAATATCTTACTTCCACACCAAGCATTGAAAGCACTCGTGTGTTTTCAACAACTCCGTAAGAACCACCCGCCCAAGGGCAGAATACTATGCCGCAATTTGTTTTTTCATTTTGTATGCGATAGAAACTTCCGAATGATGAAAACAATACATTTGGAAGATACTGTTGAAACACCGAACGCATAACATTTGCTTTTTGATCTGATTTACATTCAAACACTCCAAAATGCAGTTCTTTTCTATTAAAGGTTTCTGGGGTTATAATTGCCTCAAAATCTTTTATTTGCAACTCACGCAATACATCGCGTAATACAGCGTTTGAAGCTGTCCCTGTAAGCGCCAATAGTGGAGGTACTCTTCCATGTGATTTACAATACTCTCTAGTTGTTCTCCCAATATTTAAATATGCCGTGCGAAAATCGTGACCCCATTCGGAAACGCAATGTGCCTCATCAATTGCGATCAATGCAATGGGAACATTAACTGTTAGCGCTTTAAGGTTATTGCGATATTCATCACTCTGTAATCGTTCGGGGGCAACATAACAAAATATATATTCTCCCCTAGAAAACGCTTGAATTAACTGTGAACGAATAGGTCCCTCAGTCTGACTGGTAATTCCCTCGACTCTATCTATACCGCAACGAAATAGATTCTCTTTTTGGTCATCAATCAATGCAGTAATGGGATCAATTACAACCGTTACACCAGGTAAAACCAAAGACGCTAATTGAAAAGCTATTGATTTACCTGCTCCGGTAGGAAGCAAAACTACTGCGTCCTTTCCTTCTAAAGCCCTAAGAATTGCCTCAAACTGCCCCTCAAGAAAAGTTTCAAATCTAAATATATAGTGTAAGAAGTATTGTAATATTGTCTCCTGTGGTTCGACAATCTGAATACCAGAGGTTCTTTCCTCGCTATGCGCAATAGTATAAGGAAACGTGATATCCTGAATCACAAAACGAGCACCTTTCGTGCATTGATTTTCATCAAAAGTAATTATCACACCATCCACTGCACTAGGCTGCGTAGTAACAGTAGCAGATATATTACTAAAGTCATTGTCCACGCCATAAAGCGCACAAAAGTTGTGCATTAGTTCCAATAAGTCAGCCATAGCTGCTTCTATAATTATATCGGTTTCATGTTTCTCAAATGTTACCGAATTAGAGTCAAAATAAATGGTTACTTTGCCTTGATTAAGTGGCAACGAGCCAGCAATTAAGGCCTCAATAACCGTCATTTGAAATTGATAAGCCAGCTTGATTGCAAGCAAATATTTATCAGTAGCGGAAATAGAATTAATTATTTCTATTTTACTACCGTCAAGCGCATTGATAAGTTCTTGGAAATTAACACCGGCATCGTCCGCTAATTCTTGATTGGTAATTCTGATAGATTGAAAACCTTTATTTTGCAAGAGCATGTTTCGGTTGTCATCACGGGATTGATGGCTATCATGTCCTGGATCGTCTATCTCAACAATGAACGATTTTGTTGGGGTTGTAATTAGAAAATCAGCTTGCTGATAAACAAACGGGTCTGCACTATTCTGATCCCCCACCAAGCTAAAAAACTGCACCTGCGGTATGACAAATTTCTTATAGTAGGGCCCCAAATACTTATGTAAAACATCTTCATAAAAATACTTCTCCGGCGTTTTGTTGCTAAATATCGATTGTGCTTTTCCATCAAACTGTGCCGTGGTATTCTGGTTTGGATTAATTAAAGCGAGATAGTGCATTAGATCTATATTTGAAGCATCAAACTCGCATGGAGAAAATGCATTCCGCAAGCTTGCTTCAAGAGTGGGAGATAGAAGCGTAAGTCTTCCGCGCGTTAATATCTTTTTAGCAGCAAGTAATACTTGCCTATCCCTTGCTGACACTTCGCTTGTTATTGATTCAGGAAAATCAACGCGCCACTGCCCATAAAACCCAACCTGGTCTCTAGCAATCTCGCCTTTATTAATAAGATCCAGCAACTCTTTTGCAACTGCTATATTCTGGAAAAAAAGGGAACGGTAGGTCTCAAATCGTTCTCGCGCATTCAATATAACGGGCGGGCGAGTAAGCTTGTCTTGTGACTCGAGTAGCTGTTCTCCAGCAACCTGCGGCTGTTCATCATCTCCAATATTAACAATAACTCCCCTACATGTAGTTCTCCAGTTTGGACAACCATAAAATTGTCGACCAGCATAACGGCCCTGTCGCGATGTTTTTAATAACATCGTCGCTCCGCATTTTGGACATTTTGGTGTTTCTATAATCATATTATTCCGACAAATTTTTATACTACTCTTATCAAAATGTTAACTTATCAACTGCCTTATCGACATGTTCATCCGCAAGATGTGAATAGATCATTGTGGTATCTATATCTGAATGCCCCATAAGTTTCTTTACAGCAGGTAAATCTACGCCTTTCATAACAAAATGGCTTGCAAAAGTGTGCCTAAGGGTATGTATCTTAGTTAAATAATCAAGCCCACATCTTTTAGCAGCAACTTTAAATGGTAGCTGCTACCATTTATTCAAGTGATCCGTCCCCCGAATTTATAGCCTGCTATATAACAATAAGAATGCCATTTATTACTATTTTATATTATTATATCTCATACAATAATAGGTGGAAAAGGGGAGAACAGACACCTTTTCCTGGTCTTACTTCAGAGTTTTTGTTAAAATATCAAGGGTCTTTGAGGCAAAGGGATGGAAAAAGCTGTCTCCCTGATACAGTTTTATATCCGGATAGGTTATATCGAAATATCTTCCCGTAATTATCGCTTCTTCAATAACGTTCCGGAATGAAGAAGAGACAAGATACGCGTCAGAGGACCACGGTTCCGCATCAAGAACAAGCAGTAAATTGTCAAAAAAAGTGAAAAACTCACCCCAATTAATGTAATGGAACTTTTCCACGTCAGATATGCTCTTCACGAACATAGATCCATCCTGAAGTAAATAAAGAGTCTCTCTTTTCTTCCTCTGCCTTGCAAGAAAACCTGCCCCTGACCAGCTTTCAAGAATTCTGTACACTATTTTCTGATTATAAAATATCTCCTTAGCGATCCTATTTGAATTACCCTCTTTAATCGTCATAAGATAAAGTAGTATCTCGACTCTGGCATTCACCCCAAAAATACATCTAAGATGCAATTGCATAGATGCGTTTTTTTTAACCTGTGGTTCAACAACAGAATTTTTTAATACCATGTTCCTTATAGTCTGGCTATATTCTTCCGGAAAAGACTGTGATACTGAATCAATATCGATGCCCCCGATCTTGCTGTCAGCTGTCCTTTGAATCTCTTCGATCAGATCGATCAAGCCTTCTATGATCAACGGCCCATTCGGATATTTGATCTTTTCCAGAAAATGTTTGCTGAGATTCTTGAGCCTGGAAAGGTTTATATATCTCCTGTTTTTTAATATCCATCCTAATGATTCACCTAAAAGTCTTTTATCAAACCTACCTATAAACAATGTGGACAATATCAGGCTTTCGAGATCTATGAACCATCTACTCTGTTCTTTAACATTTGATGATAGCCCTAGCGCTGTCCATTGTTTCCAATGGAGTTCAATAAGTTTATTTTGTAATTCTTCCTTAAAATTGTTTGGCGATATTTTCATATCCCTTTTCCATAAGAAAACTTTTTAATATATCCCTGAACTCACTAGAGACATCTTGTGTTAGAACCCATTGAGATGCCATCAATATTTCTTCACTACTCGGTTTCAGCGCAAATAGGTCATCTGTATGATATCCGCCGCGATCAAGCGACGCGTAAAGCTTAAAGTGTATCTGATCCAAGCGGCTTATAAAATATACCGTGAGATATTCTCCGCATGCTCTCTTAACCAGCCTTTTTTCAAAACCATTCGGCAGTCCTGTCTCAATCTGTTTTGCCGGTCCTGTATTTATCCAATTATCCGGCAAATTAAAATCTCTTTGGACAATTTTCGCCGCTTTTTCAAACCATTCAGGAAATTCATCTATTTTCTCTATCTTTATCCGGCCATGCGACATTGAAATTTTGCCTATTACATCGACATCTTTAGTTGTTCTCAGAATCAACTTGAGGGCAAAAAGCGCAGTACCACCACATACTACTATAGAGATAGGAGCTCCTTGACTAATTCCGATTTGCTTATCCAAAGCAGAAAGAATCTTTTTAATATTTTGATTATCTATCATCATACTAAGTGTTATATAGCCTTATAATAAGGCTGTCAAGTACTATAATTATAATTAATAATTACCTAACATATTATTGATTTTATTGGACTTTGTTTGATAGTGAAGACAAAGCAGCCTATTGAATAATACGCCCTGATAACGTAGTATATAAATATCAATAAGGATCAGCAAAAAAGATAAATGGTAGAGATAAATGGTAGCAGCTACCATTTAGTTGATTTGAATTGAAGCGTCTTCTAGTAAAATATCTCAATATAAGATCGATAATCCGATGAGATCATTGAGATATGTGGTTGGGATATTAAAAACAGAGGATTGGAAATAAATTCAAAAAAACATAAAAACTAGGTGCAACTCTATTTTCCTACTGTAGCAAAATAAAATTCACGATTCAAGACCCCATTTTATGTAGCTTACCTTATAATTAAGTGATCCGTCCCCCGAATTCACATCTTTTAGCAGCAACTTTAAATGGTAGCTGCTACCATTTATTGAATCTGGACATAACAGTTTGAGAGTTTTGGTGGAATATTGGCGCCCGGTCCTGAGCCCATATCGTTGCTGTAAACATACTTACTAATCCCCGATGAATCAGGCAATCCTTTTTCGTACCCTTGTTGATACACAAACGCGCCTGATCCTTCAGCGAGTCCGCCAACAAGTACCGCGAGCCACCCATTTATAGGGTTTAAACTCTTCGTTTCATTAAAACCATATTCAATAATCTGTCCACGGATAATTTTGTCAGCTCCCAGTGTATTGCCTATTTCTTTTACCTTGCCTTTCGAGAGACCGACTTTCACGCCGTCTAAGACCTTATTATCGCTAAAATCACCCGTCGTATCCTGAGCCATCATATGAACAAGATTTGCCTGCTGCACTTTTTCATGAGGGTTATTCATCAGTTCCCACTGAGGGTTTGATACATCCTCCACGTTTTTATTCATTACCGCAATAATTCCTTCTGAAATCAGAAAACCGGTAACATCTTCCTGATTGAGGACAGTGATCCCCCGCGAAACAAGTCCGTCAGTGATCGCCTCTATTACTTTTAAATTGATTCCATAGCGGGGATTTCGTAAAAAAGACTGTTCTTTCGAGTAATCCGCAAGCGGGAAAATCGCTACAGTATTCATGTCTTTGACAACGGTCTGCGTTGAGATCTTCTCGGCCGTAACATTTGTTTTAACAGGTTTCACCGTTGTTGCAACATGCTGGCAACCGATAAAGCTCATAAAACCGGCTAGAATCACTGAGCGAATTCGGGTCGAGTAGATATAATATGGCCGTCACACTTAGACATGCTTTGTGTTCCCTGTTACTCTCCCCTTTCGGTTTGGAGAGTGTCACATTATTCTGTCTTATGCTTCGACTTCAACACCCCTCACAGAA
>JAVCCP010000026.1 GCA_030765405.1 Candidatus Ancaeobacter aquaticus
CCGTTTTTGTTGTAAGTTCTTGTGGTTGACATGCTTATAGCATATCACAAACGGAGGGAATTGCAAGAAAACAATTTATATAAATTGTTTAAATATAAAGACTTATGCGTTTTGCATAAGGCATTGTCATACATACAAAAAGGAGGGTCATTCTCCTGATACATAGCAACAATGACTTTCCCCCGATCAAGTATTCTGGTCATATCAGGGGAAAGATTCTCATTGGCACTATCCTCGGCTTGGAGAAAAGTGGTAGGAACAGATAGAAAAATGCACACACCCATTATATACGACAGGATTTTGCTGTTTCCACTCGCACGTCTCATGTAAAGAATGTCCTTTTATAGGTGTATACTATTTCTTGTTTTTGATCGCTTTTTCAGCTTCTTTTTTATACTTATCAGCTTGATTCAACGCGTCGTGCTCTCTTTGAGCGGCCTGGCCTTCAGCTTTTTTTGCTTCGGTTACTTGTTTTTTAAGGTCTGCTTTTTCAGTGTTCTGCTGAAGTGTATCCGTCGCTTTTTTTGCGTCTACTGCTTCTTTCTTTAACTTATTCGCTTGTTCTTCTGCCTGCGTGGCTCTTTTATCTGATTGTGATTTCTCTTCCTTTGCAGCATCAAAGGCATCCTTTTTCTCGCCTATTGCTTGTTTCTTTACCGCTTTTTGCGCCCCAAGAGATCTCTTCTGGGCCTGCTCAGCAACGTGCTTGGCGTCGGAAGAAACACGGTCAGTTTTACGCTCATCAAGAACCTTTTCCTTCATTTCCTTTGATTTTCCCATTGTTGCTAATGAATCGCCCGCCTTATCAAGAACAGACTCCTCGGCATGCACTGAAAAAACACATACGGTAAATAGATATACCACAATGATAGTTCCCATCTTTTTCATTGTATCTCCTTTCGGGCTAACACCCTTTTATAAACATTAAACTTCTTTCTATGATTTCCACAGTCCATGAACTGTGCAATGTTCACGCGCCGTTATATTCTGGGCGCATATTTCAAACTCTGCCTCAGGCGCATCTCCCGGAGCTAATATCTTTCTATATACTGCACCCTCAGCAATAACCTCAATCCATTCAATATAATGGTTTTCTTCCATAGGATGAGGAACTGAACCAACCTTCACTTTTATCCCCTTATCTGTCTTTTCGACGATGGGAACATGTTTTTCGTTCCCCGCCTCCTGTGATTTTTCACTTAATTCCACCATTGGCTTACCGCAACATACGAGCTCACCGTCACCCGCATGAATTACTTCAACTATATTTCCGCATGCTTCACATTTGTATACCTGTAATAATGCTGTCATTTCATTCCTCCTTGTTTTATATCCATAAAATAAAGTATCAATAGTGTACTCTCTTATTAGATTTTTTTAAAGGGAATAATTCAAGCATTTTCACCGACGCGGGGGGATTGGATGGCCTGTGCGTAAAATTTTTCTCCGATGCGGGATACATTAGAATAGAAAAATACGGGTTAATCTTCATAGCGCTTTTCAAGCTTTTCATAGCGCCCGTTTACCATATCAAGCTCTTTATATAAAATGTCTCTGGCTTGTCCATCAGTATGAATTGATATTGACAAATCAGCTATACGTTGACTATCACCGTTTTTAGAGGCAATGATAATGTCTTCATGCTCCTGGAACAATTGGTGTTCAAGCAAAGAAATCTTTTTTTCTAATTCTTCTATCTTAACAACTAAAGGCCTGAGAGTCTGAGAACGTTCCTGCACAAAAGCGGCACGTTTTTGCTTGCTCTTTTTTCTCTCATGCGGATTTTCCGTTTTAGTGCTCGTATTCTTTAACATTCCCTTTTCGGTAGAACCTTCCTCATCCCATCCGATTTGACCGACAAACTCGTCATAGGTACCGGGAAAGAAAAAGAGATTCCCACTCTTAAACACAATGAGTTTTGTCGCAACGGTGCGTAAAAAATACTCGTCGTGAGAAACAATAATTGCCGCTGAACTAAATTTATTGATTGCCGTGATGAGTGCATCAATCGAAGGGATATCAAGGTGATGGGTTGGTTCATCAAGCAAAAGAAGATTAGAAGGTTTAACTAAAAGTTTTCCAAGAACAACACGGCTCCTTTCCCCTCCTGACAACATACTGACTTTCTTCTGTGCATCTTTACCGGAAAACATCATTGCCCCGCATATCTGCATAACTTCTTTTTTAATTCTCGTAGGATGAGACGCTGTTATCTCTTCTTCTACTGTTCGCTCGTTCACAAGATCAGATATTGTATCCTGTTCAAAAAATCCTTTTTCAACAGCCGGATGATTTCTTATCTCACCTTCACAAAGACCAAGTTTTTCCGCGCATAATCTCAAAAAAGTTGTTTTACCTTTGCCATTTTTACCGACAACACATATCCTGTCATTTTTCTGCACTGAAAAACTAATATTGTTTATAAGATATGGTTTCTTGTTGTCATACGAAAATGCTGCCGACTTCATTTCCATAAGGCATTTTGCATGAAATGGCGCTTCGTTAAATGAAAACGACAATGTCTCTATATGTTTAAGCTTTCCTGAATCATGCATTTTTTCAACACGCTTTAATCGTGATTGCGCCATGCCAGCCTGACGAGCTTTTGCCCGAAACTTATCAACGAATTCCATCATATGTTTACGGTTTCTCTCATCATTGAGCCTCTTTTTCTCCTGCATTTCTTCATGCTGGGCAATGTGGCTATAATAGTCCTGAGTACGCCCCGCTACCTTTTTAGCCTCGGCACGATGTATGCCAACAATATGTGTCACCACCCGATCCATAAAACTCCTGTCATGGCTAATGATCATTATTTCATGCGGCCAACCATTTAAAAATCGTTCAAGCCACCTGATAGAAACAATATCGAGATAATTGGTCGGTTCATCTAATAGAAGCAAACGGGGTTCTGATACAAGAACTTTAGCAAGATTAAGCCTCATCTTATACCCATCAGAAAACGAATCAGGAGAAGAGGTAAAATCACTTTCGGTAAAGCCAAGCCCTAAAAGTATTTTTTCCACTTTCCAAGTATCGTCAGTGTTTTCCTGAGGAAGTCCCTGACAGCCTTCTTCAAGAACAGTATCTTTCGTAAACTCGATATGTTGGGATAGGTACCCAATAGAATAATCTTTAGGAATGCTAATAGTGCCGGTATCGTGGGTTTCCTGACCGGCAAGTATGCGAAAAAGCGTTGTCTTCCCATGTCCATTTCTACCGACAATCCCTACGCGTTCATTGTCATGAACAGAAAAGGTAACATCTTTTAATAGTGTTCGACTGCTATACGTTTTAGAGATATTCTGGATAGAAATCATAAAGGAATGTCCCTTTTCTAGGATTTTATTTACTTCTCGGTTACACTCAAATCAGTTGGCGCTCTGCCTAATGAGCCAAGCAAGCCTATTGTTTCATCGATCTGCTTCTGTATCTCTTCGCCCCTATATGCACGATTCGGATAGATATCATATTGTTTTCTGAGTGATATTGGTGTTACATTAAGCATGACCGAATTTGCACCGGAAAGTAACCCTTTTTTCCTTGCCTCAACGCTTAATGTCTCAAACGCTGTTGTTACAAGAATCTTTGCTTCTTCAGGGTCAACAAGACGTGCAGCCGCAAGTACTTTGAGCATGGTTTCTTCTTCTATAGGCTTCTCATCTTTAAGCGATGTGTCAGGATGTGGAATGAATGGGCCATAACTATACATCTCGGCATGAAGTTCTTTCGTGAAATAAATATCTTCCACAATATCTTCTATGGTCTGCCCGGGAAGACCAACAAGCCCTCCTGTTATGATCAAATATCCCATTTCATATGCCCGTTTGATATGCTCTATACGCGTATCCAAACTTTTGCCCGGATGTATTTTTGTATAAAGATCAGGATTTGACGTTTCAAAACGCATAAGAAGTCCACGGGCACCTGCATTAAAGAGTTTTTGCAATCCGTCAATTCCTACTTCTCCAAAACTGATAAAAATAAGTGCCGGAGCTTTTTCTTTGATTGTTCTTATGACATATGCAAGCTCATCAATAGTATAACCCGCATCTTCACCGCTTTGGAGAACTAATGCCTTAAACCCATAATTTTCAATTGCGTTATATGCCGCGTCAACTATTTCATCCGGTGTCATCTTGTAACGCTTAAGAGACTTATTCTCTAAGGAAATACCGCAATAGGTACAATGGCACGAACAATAATTAGATATCTCAAGGATGCCATGCACACAACATGAATTCTTTAAGTATTTCTGTCTCAAAAAATTCGCTGTTTTGAAAAACAATTCATTCTCTGACGAAGATTCAGAGGCGAGTACATATAAAAGATCTTCTTTCTTTGGCGGCAACCCTTCTGCAGCTCTATCAAGTATCTGGCTTCTTTTCTTATCAATCCCTGATTTTTCCAAATCTATTCTTGATAAGCGAACATCAACTTCCTGAAGCTCAAAGAAAGTCTCTTTCCATACCGCGAGAATCTCTTCAGCATCCTGCCGGGCAAGTTTTTTTATAACATACCCACCTTGAGCATAGATATAATCACCTATCTTCAAATCGTCAAATTCGTTATGAGCTTTACGTTCTTCGCCAAAATAATCAACAATGGCCATCTTGCCGCACAGTTCTTTAACTTTTCCAGGTATTGCGTAGCACATATTTGCTCCATATATAGCGTTTAGCGGATAGTTTAAACTATTTTTATTTAAATTCACCGCTCTTCGCGCTATTGCTTAAAGTTTTAGTTTTAATTGTTTTTCTATACGCTAAGCGCTAAACGCTATACGCTATCATTCATTCGCAGTCGAATGATACGAGACGCAGTTCACGTGTTGGACTTTTCTCTATAATGAGTTCAGCACCAAGAATAATTGTCCCTTTACTATGCTCATAAAAGAAAAAACGTAATATATCCTCATTTATTTCGGTAAACTCACCCATCCTCACATATATCTTTGTCACTTTTTTAGCATCATTTTGTGAAGCAAGTTTTACCACGTCAGCAAACAAATCTTTTACCAGATGCATCTCATGCATATCTTTACTCCTTCTGTCTGTCCATTATTACTCGTACTATTTCATCTCCTGCACGTTTCACAGGATCAGTTATTGTTTCACCAAGTGCAATATTCTGAATCTGCACCCCAATAAACGTTGTTTTCGCTTTTGTTTCACTTTCAATAAGCTTTGCAATAACGTTCAGCGGTATTGAATGCGTGCTCATAGTCACATTAGGAATTGCCTCTTCAGGGATAACTCTTACTTCACCTGGCTCTCCGCCGAAATTTGCCGCATCAATAAATATAAGTGAATCCGGTCTTAGAGATACAGCCTCATCAATAATATTTTCGGGAGTATGCCCCGCATCAATAACACGAATACGTTCATTATTAGATAAAAAAGAAGCGATGTATGGGCCGACCCCATCATCGCTTCTAAAAGTATTACCTGCGGTAATATATACAGCGTTAGCTGTCTGGGGAATTAAACCCTCAATGACCTTATCGGTTAACAAACTTGACATCGAGAAAATGCGCTGAACATGAAATACACGGATCATATGCCCGCACCAACATTTCCATGTGTAATGTTATCTCTTCATCACTCTTATCAAGGATTTCCGGTACCAGCTTTTTCATGTCATGCTCTATATTATTACAGTTCTGGCCTGTCGGAATAATGCAGTTTGCATTTATTATTTTACCTTTATCATCAACCTCATACTCATGGAAAAGAATACCGCGTGGAACTTCTACCGCCCCAACTCCATTACCCGCTTTTACCGGAATTGTTCCTTTTTCATTAAGGCCGACAATCACCACTTCATCCTGATTTACTCCTTTTGCCTTGAACTCTTCAAGTATGACAATACTGTCTTCAAGAGAGTGCACACACTCAATGAGCTGCGCGGCTGTATTCAAGAAAGGGTTGGTCACTTTTTTGTTCATACCAAGCGCGTCTGCAATCGCCTTTGCCTTTGGATGTAATTTATTATAGTTCATATTTACGCGAGCAAGCGCTCCGACCATATATGAATCACGGCTTGCCTTTGCATGCTTTGCCGATGAATGCGGCACGATGAATTCGTTTGTTACTTTTTTATAATCCTTTTTGTTTAATCTGAGCCCGTCAGTAGAACCGATATCACCTTCTAGCATCGGATATCCGTCTGTATCGTTCACCAATGCGACATATTCGGTATCTCTTTCAAACTGCGGAAACTGTAACGTTTGTGCAAGCTCTATGGTTGGAACCATGTCCGCCTGAAGCTGTTTTAACATATCAAGCATTGTATCAAGATCTTTTTCTTTCGGAAGCTTAGTGAAACCACCGACAATAGCTGATATCGGATGAACGTGACGGCCAACAAGAACGTCACATACATTGTTACATACTTTTTTCATTCTCAGTGCGCGCCTTACAACATCATTATGAGTATCAATAAGCGGCACAAAACTCTTTACTCCTAACAAATCGGGTGCAACCAAGAGATAGATATGCAAGATGTGGCTATCAAGATTTTCCATGTGCAGCAAAAATTCACGTAATCTCTGTGTTTGTGCAGACGGTGTAAAACCTATCGCATCTTCAGCCGCTTGAATAGAAGCAAGCGTATGTCCGCATGCGCAAATACCGCATATACGGCTCGTGATATGCTGCGCTTCAAAAATCGATCTTCCTCTTAACATACCCTCAAAGAAACGCGGTGATTCAACAATATCAAGTCGGCATTCTTCAAGTTTACCGTCATTTACATTTACCACTATATTCCCATGTCCTTCAACACGAGTAAGGTATTCAACATTTACTTTAACATTTTTACCCATGTGTTTCTGTCTCCTCTAATTCTCTCGGCTTATTATACATATTCATCTTGTTCTCGATCCAATCCATCGGGATATTATATTTCTCAAGAATATCTTTCGCGCCATTTTCAGCAGGATTTGATACCATTCCACGGCATCCGTAACAGATATTACCGTTATTAATGCACCATGAATTACATCCTGCACGTGTTATCGGGCCTAAACAAGTTACGCCCCGTTCATACATACATACATTCTCATTTAGTTTACATTCTACGCATACCGCATTATCAGATACTTTATAGGGAATACCTGCTAAAGCTGCTTTTAGTACTTCAACAAACTCCGGCAAATAAACCGGACATCCCGGTACCGTATAATCAACAGGAACAACCTGATGCACAGCATGTGTCGGTATGGTATCAAAATATTTTGCGTCTTTTTGATATACGTACTCACGTATATCATTTAAGTCAAAATTATTCTTCATTCCGTTAATACCGCCGATTGCCGCACATGAACCGTATGCGATCACTACTTTAGCTTGTGCGCGAATCTTCTTAATACGTTCAACACCATGCGGTGTTGTTATGCTTCCTTCAACAATCGCAACATCATAATCGTCTGAACGCTCTGACATGACTTCACGGAAGTTCACAACTTCAATAAGATCAAGCACATCAAGAAGCGCCTCACCCATATTTGCCACTTGTAACTGGCATCCTTCACAACAGGTAAAATCAAAAAATGCAACTTTTACTTTATTCATTATAATGCCTCGTGTTTTCCTTTTACATCTTCATAGGTAAATACCGGTCCATCCTGACAACAATACAAATTATCGATCTGACAATGACCGCATTTGCCTACACCACACTTCATGTGCCGTTCAAGCGATACGATTATCTGCCTTTCCGGTATATTCTTTTTCAATAGTTCTGCGATAACAAATTTATACATAATCGGAGGACCGCATACAACACCAAATGTACGATCAGAATCAAGGGTAACCCCCGGAATAAGATTTGTAATAAGGCCGACATTTCCCTTCCAATCAGGATCACTTCTATCTACGGTACAGTTAAAGTTAACGTCAAGCCTCTTTTCCCACTCGGCTACTTCATCGCCAAAGAGCATATCTTCCGGAGTCTTACAGCCAAGTAGAATATTGATCTTACCGAAATCTCTTCTATTAAATATCACATAATTAATAAGTGACCTTAGGGGAACGATACCCAACCCACCAGCAACAAAAAGAAGATCATTTCCCTCAAGTATCTGCACAGGAAAACCTGTGCCGAAAGGTCCTCTGATACCGACAACATCACCGGCATTCAGCTTATGAAGCGACGCGGTCAGTGTTCCTGCTTCACGTACAACAAGCTCAAATGAACCTTTTTTTGTCGGAGATGATGAAATAGAAATTGGCGCTTCGCCAATTCCCGGAATCGATACCATGACAAACTGCCCGGGTTCATGACTGAGGTCTTTACCGTTAGGTAGTATAATCTCAAAATACTTCTCGAGCTTTGTCATCTGTTTCGCGTTTAAAATCTTTCCCGTCATTACATTATACGGGGAATCAACAAGTGTTTGCTGTTTCATTTGTTTTCCTCTGCCAATGCATTAATAGTATCTTTTAAGTTTATCTGCGCCATACAGGCCCTTGTACATCTACCACATCCGGTACAAAAATAACGACTGTAGCGTTTTACCGGATAATTGAACTTTCTCATATACCGGTGCCGCTGCCGCGCTCCACGTGGTTCACGAAAACTCTCGCCACCAGCAATCTTTGCAAAATCTTCATTCTGGCATGAATCCCAATTTCTGGTCTGCACACCGGTATTCAGATCAAGATTCGTCTCAAACCGTACATCAAAACAGTAACAGGTAGGACACACGTTTGTACAGTTACCGCATGAAACACATTTTTTTCCCAGCTCTTCCCATACCTTGCTATCGTATGCCTTCTCAAAAAGCGGAAACAGACCCTTATGGCTTGTCGTTACTTCATTTTTGAATATGCTTCGTTTCTTGCTGCGCAATTCTTCAAGCTCTTTCATATCAGATGCGTCCGCATCAGTAAAAACCGCGGTATCTTCAACCATCTTTTCACCAAGCATCGTATTGACATGAACAAGAAACCTGTCTGAAAATTCAGTAAAAAAGAGATCATATCCGCCATTTGGTAGATGATTGTCCATAACGCCGCATGTTGCGTGCTCATCACAATACTTATTACATTCTAAACCGATAATCGCGATCTTATCTTTACGTGCAACATAGTTCGCATCAACCGGTTTTGCGGTGAAAACCATGTTGAGACACTGTATGCCTGCCAAATCGCATGTATGAACACCAAATATTGTAATTTTTTCGTATTCTACGACAGGGTTGAAGCTTTGCTCTCTCTTATTGTACTCAAGCAACTTTTCTGTCTGCGGCATGAAATATTTCTTTGGCGGTAAAATTGTCGGTATATAGTCTATTGAAACCTCTTTACCGGTCTGAACATCTTCAAACGCAAAATTATCATACCCTTTTGCTACTGGAGCTACTACCTTCTGATCTTTCGCAAGCTTTGCGATAAAATCATCAAAATGAGCCTTCTTAAGAATTACATATTTTTCCATAATTTCTTTCTCTCTTTACGGGTTTCATTCGTACCATTTTTCACAATGTATTTAATAAAATACCAAAATTAGAGTGTATGTCAAATGAATTTTCAATAAAATTACATTATTTGCATTATTTCTCATATTTCAATAGAAATGGGTCCCAGAGATGCCATATGTGTATATATTTAAGCCGAGATACCTACATGTTTCTTTTGACTCAGGCACACTGAAACGCATATGTGCGTTACGATCACTAACCACAGATCCATTTTTCTTCCCATCTTCTGCACTAAAGGCTGAAGCAAATAATACCCACACTACCAGTATACTTGATACAACCGTTCTAATGTAACTCTCCTTAATAGTTTAGATGTAACAATAAGGATCTCGTTCCCTAAAAATGTTACCGCCATATCCGCTCGTTATTGCAAGGCACCCGCCGCATACATGTCTCAGAGCACATCCATCACATGCCGAAGATCCCCTGCGATATTTCCGGGCACGTTTTGAATCATAAATAAGACTCAACCTCCGTTTCAGAATATTGCCTACCGGTGAAGGGAATTTTCTGCACGCGTGCACCTCACCGTCAGGTAATACCGTAAGGAAATTAAATGCTGCTCCACACCCGTACCCCGTACAACCATCAGATACTGCATCACCATTTTTATATAGTTCAATGTTAATCAGATTATCCTTAAAACCGATTATCGGATTTTTTTCCGATGCCTTGATATAGTCTTTTAAAAATTGTTTATACTGCTGGAGAGATGGTAGCTTAAGCTGGGAACCTTCACCCACAGGTGACAGGCGATTAAAGGTAAAATAATCTGTTTTTCCTCTCAAAAATTCTGCAAGCGGCAACACCTGATCAATATTATCTTCTGTCAGAGTCAACATAATCGCTGAAGATACATTTTTTTTGCGGAGTACCCGTAAAAATCTGATCACCCGTTTAAAATTATCAATACCTCGTACAGTATCATTATGACTTTGCATGCCTTCTAAGCTTGTCTGATAATATGTCGGTCTCTGGATCTTTAATATCTTTTCGAGCTCTTTTGACGAGACAGGATTGCCCAGTACTGATACAGAAAAATCTCTTTGTTCGGCTTTCTTGTACAGATCATAAAAATGACGAGATAAAAAGGGATTGCCACCAGAAAAACAGATATGTCCATCTACGTGCTTATTCCTGCAAAAAGAACTCATATCATCAAGTATCTTTACCCCCTGCTTCAGAGTTAACGGAGATCTTTTTGTGCGATCATAACAATGTTTACAATGCAAATCGCAGAGATTGGTGACATGCCATTGCAACGTAAAGGTGTCCGCAATACACTTTTCATCTGAGATTTCTAACTCGTGACTAAATAAGCTCATATCACGAATCAATTTTGATCTGGCAGAAATTAAGAGTCCTTTCGTTACTGCGCGATAAAACATCTGATCAATAACGGCAAGCGAAACATTTCCTGTACGAGCAACAACTTCGGGATCTATTTTATCAAGTACCATTTTAAGTGCCAGCAACTCATCTTGCGATGCAGCTTTGGTATGCAAGCGGCCATCACTCGTCTTCCATACTAAGATCCATTCATCGCCTTTTCTCGGCTGTATATTTTTGTGTGGTCTCTTCTTTACGAATGACAAAAGTTTCCATGCCGAGTGTACAATTTCTAATGTTGGATTTATTTCGTAGCCGTGCGCGTCTAGATGGATTCTTTTGGTATCTGCCTTAACAACAGATATACAATATTCGAAACGAGCTAGATCACTCAAGTGTTCCGGCAGGTGGTTTTTCTTCACATACTGCAGAAGTTTTTTTAAAAATTGTGCCGGGGATTTATTGTTATTATTGCATGTTACCTCATTCCAAACGTGAGGACCTATATATCGTTTAGTAAACCCATAGATGTGGGCATTCGATTTTTTCATTATATGTATTATTCTATTGTAAAATGAGAAAACAGCTGGTGAATTTCTTTGAGAAACTCTGGAGTGTTTTCCATACAATCGTGTCGGGCGTTTTCAATGTGTCTCACATGAACATGCTTGTTCCCTGCCTCATGCGCAATACTGGCCAGTTTATCAGGTTCCCAATCCTCAACCAGAAAATCGCCATCGCCTCGTACCATAAGAACGGGATACGGCACTTTATGCATATTTTTGTAGGCCATTGCGTTATACGCCTCAGGACCTGCCATGTGCCACCATGTCTTATACGTAAATATTTCGCTGTTTATAGGCTCACGTGTCGGGCCTCGTGACTGATACACTATGAATGTCTCATCATTGGGGCTATTGTACGGATCCGGACCTAAGATTTCTTTCGCTCTTTGATACACTTCGTCATACGTCGGAGAGCTTCCCCATTTATCAAAATCTTTTTTCCATGAATCAGGTATCGAATAATGGCTTCCCTCAAGAATAAGCCCTTTAACGTTTTTGTTCTCTCTTTTCGATGCCCAGTGAACAAGCATGCTCGCACCCAAACTATATCCAAGAATATAAATATTTTCAAATCCTGATATTGTAAGAAACTCAACCGCCACATCAATATCATGAATGGTATCATCAAATATGCCTGTGCCTACGATCTGTCCTGCATAGGCAAGCCGTGTATTAATGGTAAGCGAACTCACTCCGCGAGCAGCGAGCTCATGCGGCAACAGGCGCGGTGTTCCCCGAGCAAGAAAATGCCCTAAAAGACCCGGTATTTGAATAACAATAGGAACAGCCAATATGTCTCTTAGTTTTTCATATTTCCTTGTTACGAGAAGAGAGCTTACCGAAAAGCGATCCCTTGCCTTAAACCGTATCAAACTCATTTCTTCTTTTGATCCAATATCCTGCACAATATCCCTCTTCATTACTTATATTTTTCATTTATCCATTTCACAACAGCCTCACCAAGCTCGTGGTGTTTACCGTTAAACATATGATCGGCATCAAAGCAAATCCTGGTAATATCCTTATGCCCGGAATCCTTAGCTACAGTAATTAGATCTTCGTTTTCGTGCCGACACACAATTGTATCTTTTAATCCGCGCACAAGTAGCGTAGGCACTGTCACCTTACCGATATGTTTATACACTTCAGTCCCTTCGGCTTCAGGACCCACCATTGACCACCATGTTTTATATGTATACACTTCTGTATCCTTCGGCAATAGTGTCGGACCATTAGCTCTTTGAACGAGAAATATCTTATCATGAAGAGGTTCTTTTCCGGTTTCAATAAAACACACTTTTTTCGCTTTTTCATATATATCAGCATATGACGGATTGCTCTGATTTTCTTCCCATCTGTGCTTCACTGTATCAGGAAGAGAGTATGGAGTTCCAATACCTATGACACCCACAATAGCCTTATTATCCTGCCGCGTCGACGCGTAACGTATAGCCATGCACGCACCAAGACCGTGGCCGGCAACGACAATCTTTTTATATCCAATCTTTTTAAGATACTCGCATGCAGCATCGATCTGCACCATAGTATTCTCAAAGATACCAAAACCAAAAAACATGCCAAGATTTGCCAGAAGCGTATTCATCGTCAAAGATGAATATCCATGATTTGCTAAAATATGTGGAAGATAATGTTCGCTTTCATCAAGCAAATTACCGAGTGTTCCGTGAAGGCGCAAAACAACAGGTTGTTGGTAATGTTCTTTATCGGTAGCACAGTTATAGAAATGTGCATCGATCTTATGATGATTGTAAGGAATCGAGATAATTGCCCCTGAACATATTTCTATTTCCATAAAAATTCCTCAAAAATATATTATTATGAATATCTACAAGATAAGAATATCAAAACACACGTGCATGCTCAATCAAAATGAGCATTAATCCACTCAATTATTTTAGGACAAAAATCTTTCTTATGTTTACTTAATCCATGGTCTGCATTCTTTATCGATATAAATTTTCCCTTTGTATGTTTCCTACCATAGTGTTCGCTCACACTGTGCGGCACCATACTGTCTTTATCACCATGAATGATAAGGCACGGCACGCCAACACAAAGAAGTGTTTCAGCTGGTTTGTGCTTGTGTTTTCTAAGCTCTTTGATCATTTCGTAACTCACTTCATATTCACCAAGCTGTACTGAACCGCGTTTTTTCGCGCCCGCTAGCGCTTCGGAATGAAACCATTTTCTAGCCCATTTAGTTTCCGGTTCAAGAAACGTCCTCCGATAATCAAGTACCGGACAAAGCAAAGTCATACTTTTTATGTATGTACGATATTTTTTTAAACTAAGAAGTGCTATACCTGCACCAAAGCTGGTAGCTACAACAGCGCATTTTTTGTAACCCTGTTTTTTGAGATAGGCAATAACCGCACTAAGGTCGCTCTTTTCACCCTTTATAGTAACGTCACTAAACGCGCCTGAACTCTGACCATGTCCCCTAAAATCAAAACGTAGGCTTGCATGCTCTTCACTCGCACATAATCGCGACAAGTATGAGTATGTTCCCCCTTCTTCTTTATTCGCCGTAATGCCATGAGCCATAATAACGACTGTATCAGTTTTCTTCTCAGGAAGAGTAAGGATAGCTGATAGGGTTACCTCATCAGTTGATTGTATCGTAATATGTTTTTCATATTTTTTCATACATAAACCCAAACAGCAAAACGGCCCGTACATTCGGGCCGTTTACTTAATCATTGATTATGCAATCCCTGTATGAAACAGAGTGATAGTTTTCCTTCAATCTAGAAATCTCGTGGAGATTTCTTTGCTCGCATTCACTGCGCTCATCCCCCCTAGATTTTCTCGGATAAATCCTCCAAAATCGTAAAGCAGGGATTCATGTCCCTTTTTTCAATCTAG